>DGEQ01000131.1 GCA_002386045.1 Hungateiclostridiaceae bacterium UBA3922
GCCATTTTCAATGAACTGCTGTGTGCTGCGCTTTATTAGTTGTTTTGAAGTTTTGATTAGCGTTTTTCATAGAGCTAATTTTGCAGAACCATGTGATTTTACGCTTATTACGCGTTGAAATGGACGAACTGGGTTATTGAGCATTTCTGCATCCGATTGTTTGTTGGAAGCCTTACAGAATCCTTTCATGGTATTCAAGGTTAACTGCCAATCATGTGTTAACACCCCAAATTGTGAGAACAGATGTTATGTGTATGATGAGTAATGTTGTGATGCTGGATCACTTTTTCTGATGAAGCCAGGAAACAGCGTTATTCGTAATTAGTCCAGGCTTCTATTCCAGTCTTAGAAACGCAACTGTAAGCGATTTTAATACTATATTCATTATTATCAAAACACCTGTGGATATGTGATGATGTTGATGCTGTGGTTTTGTGTGAATGAGAGAAATGTCCCCCCCCGGTTCCATCCTCAAACTGTTGAAGAAAAGGTACTGAAATAGTAAAATAAACAATATGTATTAGGGGATGGTCATTTTAAAACGGGTGGTTGATATCTGATGGGGAAAAAGATCAGGGTTGCGGTCGTTTTCGGGGGACAGTCCTCAGAACATGAGGTATCGAGGTTTTCAGCGGAGTCTGTAATCAGGAACATAAATACAGATAAGTATGATGTTGCTATGATCGGTATCACGAAAGATGGAAGATGGCTTCCTTACGACGGGCCTGTTGGGCTTATTGGTACAGGAGAATGGCAGGCTTTGGCAGAATCGAATGTAAAGCATAAACATGCATTGCTCACTGCCGGGACGGCGATTGCCGAAGTGGGAAAGGACGACAAGAAAATTGACGTGGTTTTTCCGGTGCTGCATGGTTGCAATGGTGAGGACGGTACGATCCAGGGACTGCTGGAACTTGCCGGGATTCCGTATGTGGGCTGCGGTGTGCTGAGTTCGTCGCTGGGGATGGACAAGGCATATGCAAAGATCATTTTCGAGAAGGAAGGCCTGCCCCAGGGCAAATACCTGGTTTATAATCGCAAGGAGATCGAGAAAAATTTCGAAAAAATATGTGATGATGTAAATCGTGTATTAGCTTATCCCTGCTTCGTCAAACCGTCAAATGCGGGGTCCTCAGTCGGAGTGAGCAAAGTCCGCAGTGCCGGTGAACTTCGCGCGGCATTGGGACTGGCGGCGAAATATGACAGACGTATACTGATCGAGGAATTCATCGATGGTCGGGAAATAGAATGCGCCGTGCTGGGGAATGATAATCCGATTGCATCAACTGTGGGCGAAGTGATACCATGTAATGAGTTTTATGATTATGAAGCGAAGTATTTGAAGGGGGACAGTTCTCAAATTATTATACCCGCGGATCTGCCCGCCGAAGTGATCGAGAGAATCAGGGAGTACGCGGTAAGGGCGTTTAAGGCGCTGGATTGCTCGGGACTGGCGAGAGTAGACTTCTTTGTACGCAATGACAACTACGATGTTTTCATTAACGAGATAAACACCATGCCCGGGTTTACGAAGATAAGCATGTATTCGAAATTGTGGGCTGCCTCGGGACTGTCATATGAAAAGCTGGTTGACAGGCTGATAGAGTTGGCGTTGGAACGTTTTGAAGAAAACAAGAGGGAAATCGACTACATCTGAACATTGTTTACCGGCAAAACGCTTGGGGGAAATATCAGTATGGACAACAGACCGATTGGGATTTTCGACTCAGGCCTCGGGGGCTTGACAGTGTTTAAAGAAATCGCAGATCAATTGCCTCATGAGAGCCTAGTATATTTTGGCGACAGCGGACGGGCTCCGTATGGGATAAAGTCCAGGGAGACTGTCATTAAGTATACACTTCAGAATATCCGTTTTTTACTGACTCATGACATAAAAATGGTCGTAATCGCATGCAACACAATGAGCGCGCATGGTTACGAGTTTGTCAGGAAGAGTCATGATCTGCCCATAATCGAGGTTATTGGAGCAGGCGCAGCGGCTGCAGTTGCAGAAACCAGGAACAGGAAGATTGGAGTAATCGGGACTCCCTTGACAATAAGCAGCGGCGTGTACCAAAAGGCCATAAATAAACTCGATGACAGCATCGAAATATATCAGAAGGCCTGTCCCCTTTTTGTTCCGCTCGTGGAAGAGGGGCAGGAATGGTGGGAAAATGAAATTACTTACAGCATTGCGAAAGAGTATCTCACACCGCTGAAGTTAACCGGCGTCGATACGCTGGTTCTTGGATGCACGCATTACCCGCTGCTCAAGAATACGATCCAGAAGGTGATGGGAGAAGGCGTGACGCTGGTCAGTTCGGCTTTTGAAGTGGCAAGGGTTGTAAAAAAAGTTATTTTGGATAATAATATGCAGCGGGATCCGCAGCTTGGGCCGGCGTATCACTATTATACAAGCGACAGTGTTGATAAATTCGAACCTCTGTGCAGCGCCATACTTGGGAAAACCGTAAATTCGGCAAAGAAGGTGGATATCGAGGGATATTGATAACTTTGACAGTGATGCAGGGTTTGGCAACTGTTTCAACCGACAATATCATATTGGTTTACAGCAGGGGAGGTGCGTGGTTTTATGGACAAGAATGTGATAATATCAGTGAAAGGCACGCAGTCCACCGACGACCAGGTGAACACGATAACGGAATTTGTCACAGAAGGGAAGTACTATAAAAGGGACAAGGCCTATTTTATTACTTACGATGAAAGCGAAGTCACCGGCATGAGCGGGACCACGACGACCCTGATGGTGCTGGACGGGATTGTGACACTGGTCAGGACAGGATCGATAAACTCGCAGTTCGTTTTTCAGCAGGGACAGAAGCATATATCATACTATGACACTGAGTATGGTTCCTTTACAGTCGGAGTTACTGCCAATGAAGTTGATGTAAGAATAGATGACAATGGCGGAGAGATCCGCATCGGATACCAGTTGGAAATAGATAATAATGAGACCGGAGAAAATGACTTCTGGATGTCAATCAGGGAGGTTGGGCACTTAAATGACGAACATAATAGAGAACATTAGGGAACAGATCAGAAACGTTGTCAAAAAGGCATTGGCCGCTGCAACGGAAAAGGGACTGCTGCCCGGTATAATCATCGAAGATGTTTTTATTGAAACGCCAAAAGAAAAAGAACACGGCGACTTCTCCACAAATATCGCAATGGTGCTGGCAAAACAGGCAAAGAAGGCGCCTGTACAGATAGCTTCCGTATTGATCGACAATATGGATTTCACGGACACATATATTCAGCGTGCCGAGTGCGCAGGACCGGGATTTATAAACTTCTTCCTGGGAACAACGTGGCTTTATGACACTCTTAAGATAATCAGCCGCGAGGGCGATGATTACGGCAGGATCGACATCGGCCGGGGCAAAAAAGTCATGGTGGAATTCGTCAGTGCAAATCCGACCGGACCGCTGCATATGGGAAATGCCAGGGGCGGAGCGCTGGGGGACTGTATTGCCAGCGTGCTTCAGGCCGCGGGTTATGATGTGACGAGAGAATATTACGTCAATGATGCAGGCAACCAGATAGAGAAATTCGGCATTTCGCTGGAGGCAAGGTACATACAACTGCTGAAGGGCGAAGATGCGGTGGAATTCCCGGAGGATGGTTACCAGGGCGAAGACATTATCGATCACATGAGGGATTACATCGAAGAATACGGGGACAGGCTTTTGGATGCGGACCCGGAAACAAGGCGCAGAGAACTGGTCAACTATGCGCTCCCGAGAAACCTCGAGCGCATCAGGAAAGGTTTGGAGGCATACGGGATCAATTACGATGTCTGGTTCTCAGAGCAGTCTCTTTATGACAGCGGCGAATTTGATGAAACGATCGACTACCTGAAGGGAAAGGGCCTTCTGTATGAGAAAGACGGTGCTCAGTGGTTCAGGGCAACGGATTTCGGCGCCGAGAAGGACGAGGTAATGATCAGGAGTAATGGGATACCGACATATTATGCATCTGATATTGCTTACCACAGGAACAAGTTCATAAAACGCGGTTTTGACTGGGTTATCAATCTGTGGGGGGCAGATCATCACGGCCATGTTGCCAGGATGAAAGCGGCTGTTGCGGCAGTGGGTGTAGACCCTGCAAGGCTGGACGTAGTTTTATTCCAATTGGTCAGGCTTTTCAAAAACGGTGAAATCGCCAGGATGTCCAAGAGGACGGGCAGGGCTATATCACTGGACGATCTGCTCGAGGAAGTCGGCAGAGATGCGGCAAGGTTCTTTTTCAATATGAAGGCTGCAGGAAGCCACCTGGACTTCGATCTTGACCTTGCAGTAAAACAGTCGAACGAAAACCCGGTCTATTACGTGCAGTATGCCCATGCGAGGATCTGCAGCATGCTGCGGCTCCTTGAAGGCGAGGGCATAAGCGTGCCTCCCGTGGAAGAAGTAGATTTGGCGTTGCTTAGTACGCCGGAAGAGTTAGAGTTGATCAAAAAGCTTGCCGAGTATCCTGATGAGATAAGAATAGCGGCGCAGACACTGGAGCCCAGCCGCCTGACAAGGTATGTCACCGACGTGGCCTCGCTGTTCCACAGTTTTTATACCGAGTGCAGGGTAAAGGGCGAGGAAGAGAGGCTCATGAAAGCCCGGCTCCTGCTGGTGTCAGCAACCAAAACAGTAATCAAAAACGTGCTTGATATTTTAAGCATAAATGCACCTGAAAGGATGTAAAGCGGAGGACAAAACGGGGGACAGTTCTCAAATTCTGAAAGTCGGGGGACGGTTCTCAACTAGATAGGATCATTTTCTGTAACAAAAATTTAATCGTTATGAGCTGGCAAAAAGCTAAAATTCAAGCTCTGTAAGCCGATATATATAACAGGTCATATGCCTTGTATATCGGCTTTATTTATTGCCGCTTGCCATGAAAGGGTGCTTGATTTGCGAATATCAAATAAGCATTACAGGAATCTGAAATTAGGAGCAGTAATTGTTACACTAACAATAATTGCAGAACTGTCCCTCCCCCTGAAAACTAATACCGCTGAAATCCAGCGGACGGTTTATTACGGGGATGAGAGAGCGAATGCCGTTATTCGGCATCTCTCATTCAGTGATGTTGGGGCGGGTAATTGGGCCAGTGAAGCAATATACGAGGCAAGCGCGCTTGACATTCTGACTGGGTTCAAAGATGCAAGCGGGAGGTTTGGAAGGACTGTCCCCCTGACAAAGGAGGAAGCACTGTCTGTTGCTTACCGGGCCGCAGGACGCGGGGCCGAAGCGCAACAGTTGGGCACGGCCATAAATAATGCCAGGCTGCCGGCAAACAGGAAAACTGATTCTTTGGAAGTTTGGTATGATGGTTTTCTGCAGTTGGCAGCAAACGAACTCTTGATTTCTTTCAATGATTTAAACGATGCCTTTAATGCAGACCAGACCTCTCTGGCTGAAGACAGTTTCAGAAGGCATGCTCCTGCTCAGCGGCAGGAAATGATCTATTGGCTTGCCCTGACGCTGAATATCGGACCGGCGACACAAATCCGGGAAGCGGTCAACTACACCGACTGGCGGAGCGTTGACCCGGAAAAACTTCCGTATATTGAGGCAATGCTACAGCATGGCATTATTTCCGGCAGCAACAACCGCATCAACCCCCGACAGTCTGTCACGAGGGAACAGGGTGCCCAAATCATCAAGAACGCAGAAGACTTCGTCCTGCAGGCGACAGGCCATACCAGGATTTCAGGCATTATCGAAGAAGTGTCCCCCATAATTGACCATAGCGGCGAGACTTCTACGAACGGCAGGAATATCTATGTCGCGAATGCGGACGGCAGTTTTGCGTTGATCCGGACGGCAGTTCAGGATGCGCCGGGAACAGGAGGCAGGGATGAGAATGCCGGAACGGCATTGCCGGGGCAGGCGACGGAATTGGTCGTCTATAAAAACGGGACCATCGGCAACAGCAGCCTGCTGCAGAAAGGCGACAGGATCCGTTACATTTCCGACAGCAACAACAAGATCAAGTATGTGCATGTTTTGTCAAATGTCAATGAAGTGAAATATGTGGCAGCCCAGGTCCAAAGCGTGGATCAGGTTAATCGGCTTATCGATGTGATACAGTTGTTTGAAACCGATTACCCGGACCTCGGGGAAATTGCCGATAATGACGGTTTTTCCTGGTCGCAGGCGGCCAAAGCGACCTACAGGGTCTCCCCTCAGGCAAAAGTTACCATAAACGGCGCAAAGACCGACCTTTCTGCGATAACCGGTGATGCGACCGTTATCCTTACTATAGATGGCAATAATCTCGTGAAAGAGATACAGGGTGTCGATATTGGCATAAATGCAGAAGCCAGGAGGATCGTCAGGGGGATAGTCGAAGAAAACAATCCGAGCCTCGGATATATAACTCTCTTCAACGAGGACGGTTCCGGCACCGGAAGCAATCCATTGACGCTCAGGATATACAACTACCTGGATCAGGGCAAAGTCGAAGTGTTCAGGAACCACGAACCGGCAGATATCGACAGCGTCCAGGCCGGTGACACCGTATATTTGCGACTCGACAGCGACGGCTACATCGTTTCCGTGAGCGCCGTTGACAATTACTCGGTCCGGTACGCAAGGGTTATCTCAAAACTGCCGGCCCGGATAATAGTCGAGTACGATGACGGTTCGCAGCAAATCCTCGAGACAGGCGATGATATCATCGTCATAAAGGACAGACGTCTTGCAGGCCTTGCTGCGTTGAGGGACGGAGACCGCGTGAGGCTGCTTCTGAACGAGACGCCCCGTTCGACAGAGTTGAAGGAAATCACGATCGAAGGCGACGATTATTATATAAATAATATATATAAAGGAAAGTTCGATAAAATAGACAGGATTTCAGATAAAATAACGGTCATCGGCATGCAGGTCTTCAGGAAGGGAAGATGGGAGCTTGTTGACAGGAAAGGCGCTTCGATCCTTCCGTTGAGCGACAGTTTCAGGATTTATCTGAAGGATACACCCGTCAGTGTGAACGATGCAAACAGGCTGCTTTATCAGAACGAAGCATACATTGCCGTTGAGAGGACTTATGGCGGGATAGAGAAGGTGGTCATGATAACAGCCCGCAGCGACTTTGACAAAGAGGAGTCATCGACAGATACGGTCAGCGAACTCATTCCCGGCTCATCGAGCTTCAAAACGGCAAATGAGAACAGGACTGTCAGGTTCAATGACGGCAGCATCATCGTTAAGTACGGAAGGCTGGTGACGGGCAACAGTCTCAGCCACAATGACAAGGTTTACATGGCGCTCAACAGGGACTACACGAGCGGCAATTTCTACGCGGCCGTTGTCAACGTAGAGGAGCCACCGGCCAACATGCTCACGATCTACCGTGGCAGGATCAGGGATATCAACCCGAGCAGGGATTTCACCGTAGAGTCGTTCTCACAGCTGCAGGGGATCGAATGGGAATATTACAATACGCCGAAAACTTTCAATATAACATTCGATACCAGGATCCTGACGGAGGAAGGCGTCCTGAATGTCCGTGAATTCGTCGGTTACGGTGAAACGAGCTTTATTAACGACGTGGTTTATGTTGTTGCGGACGGGATCGATGCAGTTCTTGTCAGCACAGCACCGTTCGGTACCGTGAACGTGAGGGGCACAGTATATTCTGCGGACGACAGTACGATCAGCATACGCAGGGCAAGCGCATACAATCCTTCCACAAACAAGTGGGAGAACATTGCCGATGTGACCGCCAATATACTCAGCAACACCATCGTCATCGAGAACGGCAGACTGATCGATCCTTCATCGATCAGAAACGGCGATGTCGTAAGGATCATCAAGAGGGACAGTTCTGCGGGAGGAGATGCTTACATTATCATAGTGGAATGATGCAGCATACAGCGGAACGATCTGATTCACAACGGAACGATCCGGCAGCGGATCAAGGCGGATAAAATCCAGAAGCAGAAGGAAATCAGAAGTGTAGCGGAAGTCTAATATTTCCGGACCGGAGGTACAGCCATGAAGAAAAGAATCACAGCATTTCTGCTTATAATAACCACAATACTCCTCATGTGCGGGCATGCCTTTGCCCGGGAAGGCATTTGCGGATATGAAGGAGGCATTTCGTCGGGTGAGGTGCCTGACAATACGACGTTCGATTACAAGGAAGTCACTTTCATCAGCGGCAAACCCGTCGTGTTTGAGGGGACACTTCTCATCAAAAAGAGCCAGAGGCAGGACAAGCTTACTACCACGTATACTTATAACCTCCGTAATGGCGAAAACACGCTTACGCGCGTGCTGACCTTCACCGCCGAGTCGGAAACGAAGGAGAACGGGCAGATCACTGAGACCGTCAGCCTAACTTCAGCCAGTGAGCGCGTAACCATCGACGGCGTCACATACACTATCCCTAACCGCAATAATTACCAGTTTGCCCGTTCGACCCTGATCGATCCCAGGCCCGCTGTTACCTATCATGCAGGGAGCATATGGAGCAGGAAGGTATACCAGGTGGGGGCTGCGGCTGACGGCAACACTGTTACCATTGAATGTACAGGCACATACTATGGCTATGACCAGTACTGGGGCAATGCCGAGAGCCTGCTGCTCGATTATATTATCAGCGGCGAGAGGAATACCGGCGATGGCGTCGACATCTGGGGAGGCACGGCGACGATCGTCATATCATCGACTTCGACAGAACAACTTGAATACTTTGAAAACAGGCCCAATCAGATTTCGTTCGCCGGCAGCTATGTCCAGAGCCGTATGAACAGCAACGTGCTGGAATATACGTGCATGATGCCGGAGTTTGATGCAAAAGGGATCTCGACGGACCGCATAGTCACGTACAGCGACAGCCTTGTCATCGAGACGTTCCCGATACAAAGGAGACTGGCGTCGGTTGATGTGAGGAATGCAAGGGGTCACTGGGCGGAGAATGATATCAGGCTCATGTTTGGCCTTGAAGTTTTCAAGGGGGACGGTTCTGCCTTTTACCCGGACAATTACATGACGAGGGCTGAGTTTGCCGCAGCAATCGCGAGGGTCGCAAAAGAGGTGCCCCAGGACCCGACGCTTGTGAGACGGACTGCGACGACACGAAGGACGACCGGGAAAGAGGTTGTTATATCGCCGTTTGATGATGTTTCGATAAACAATATCTATTTCAGTGACATCAAGAGTGTGTTTGAACGGGGGATAATGATGGGCAAAGGCGATAACCGGTTCGCGCCCAACGATTACATAACGAAGGCGGAAGCGACTGTTGCCATTATCAGGGCCCTTGGATTCGAATCACTGGCACCCGCTCCGGTGGCAGTCACAAGTTTTCGCGATAATGACCTGATTCCTGAACATGCAAGGAATGCTGCGTATGTAGCGCAGAAAATCGGGATCATCCAAAGTGACAGCAGGGGCAATATGAACCCTAACAAGAGGCTGACGAAGGCCGAGGGAGCATCACTGCTGCACAGCCTGATTAAGTACCTTCAGGAAGGCATCAGGAAAGACTACAGGGACAGGCTTATAAATTACTACTGAGGCTATAACCGATTCTGGCACCAAGGCTTTACAAGGGTACTTTTAAGTAGCCTTTGCACAAGACTTTCGAATATTCAGTAAATTGTCATGCATGAAACCTGTGGAGCCCAATGGGCTAAAGGACAGGTGCTTTTTTGTGATCATTCACCGGTTTTCCCGGGACAAGTCCGCAGGAAAGCTGGTTAATACCGGAATATCATGGTGCCTTGATATAGAATCCCGACAGAATGATGAATCTATCGAAACCGAAGGCAAAATCGAGAAATTGAGAACTGTCCCCAAGAACTAAAGGAGTGT
>DGEQ01000150.1 GCA_002386045.1 Hungateiclostridiaceae bacterium UBA3922
TTACATACCGTGAAATGCGTGAGCTTTCCTACGCAGGATTCACGGTGCTGCAGGAAGAAGCGCTTGTCCCGGTTTTCAAAAAGGGCATCCCCGTAAGGATCAAGAACACGAACAACCCGTCGGCCCCCGGGACTACCATCGTGAAGGAACGCCACAACATCACGGAGCCTGTCGTGGGCATCGCCGGCGACGCCGGGTTCTGCTTCATTTACGTGGGAAAATACCTGATGAACCGCGAGATAGGCTTCGGCCGCAAGCTGCTCCAGATCCTGGAAGAGGAGCATATCCCCTTCGAGCACATGCCGTCAGGTATCGATAACGTTACGATCATACTGAAACAGGTCCACCTGACCGAGGAAAAGGAAAAACGGATAGTCGAACGTATCATCAAGGAACTGGAAGTCGACGACATCTCGGTACAGCGGAACCTCGCCCTCGTCATGATCGTGGGTGAAGGCATGCGAAGCACGGTCGGCATTACTGCACGTGCCTCCGGGGCACTGGCGAGGGAGAACATCAACCTGGACATGATAACCCAGGGTCCGTCTGAGGTCAGTATGATCTTCGGCATTAAGGATTACGAGAAAGACAGGGCGATAAAGGCGCTGTACAATGAGTTCTTCAGAAAGAAGGAAGTTACTGCAGGGTAAGCGGTTCCTCAGAAAACAGTAAGCGGCAGGCAGACGCCGTGCATGCGCCGGATCAAGGGAAGCAGGATATGCAAAGGCGGGCATGGCAGCAAGAAGCTAAATGGAAATCCGCTAAAAGCAGGGCAATGCGCCGAGCAGCGAGTAATATGCACAACCATACCGATTCAAGGCAGAACACGGCCGGTGTAGCGATACGCCGGCCATTTCAGTTTTTCAGCCGGCTTTTGGTTGCCGGGCAGTTCGCTGCAGGCATTCGGTTGCAGTCAGTTTACTGTCGAACTTCAGTTGCCAGGCAATATAATGTCGACTTTTGGTTGCCGGACAGTTTATCGTTGACCTTCGTTGCCGGGCAGCCAAGTTTGCCTACCCTTAGCGATCCTGCATGGCTTTCCTCGATCCTCTGCAATCTTTCGTAAACCTCCGAAACCGCAATAACCATCTGCCGTCTATTGAAGGACATTGAAATTTTCTGATCCAGGTTTCGAAATTTCCAATTCCCAGGCATCTAACATATCTTTCGGGAATCTATCATGAAAACCTTTCATGAAAGCCCTTTATGAGTCTTTTATGAAAGTCTTTTGTGAAAGTCCTTTATGGAAGTCCTTTATGGACACCTCCCAGTAACAGCTTTAAGAAATCTTGCGCGATCCTCCGTAATCCGGATCATGACCGGGTATTTCCGCCGCTGTCAGGTTCCCCGTCCTTCTTTATCAACCTGTGTGCCCAGTCGATTATCCGGTCCCTGAATAAAACGCCTGCGAAGAACAGGATACAGGCAGCAACCGATACGGCAATCACAATGCCGTAGTTGCCCAGTTGTGTGTTGTGTCCGATAAATGAAGAGCCCAGTAAAGCCGGGAGCCTTCCGATGGTTATTATCACGAAGAACCTGAACGGCCTTACGGGGGTCAGCCCGGCGATATATGTGAGTATGTCCTTGGGGATGCCGGGTATCAGGAACAATATGAACATGGCCGCTTCAGATTTGCTGCTGTTGAGCATGAAACTGAACTTCTCAAGCTGTTTTGGCGAAACAAGCAGCTTCACCAGCGGATAGCCGAGCAGGCGCGCCGCATAGAACACGATCACGGAACCGATCACGATGCCGGCCAGAGAGTATACGGTGCCGAAAAACGTTCCGTACAAATAGCCTCCGGCCAACTGTGTAAATTCACCGGGAATCGCAGCGATAACGACCTGCAGCACCTGTATCCCGATGAATATGATAACTCCTTTCCAGCCGAATGAATTGAGCCATTCCCTCAGTTCATCAGGTTTCCTGGCGAGTTCGGTCAGCCTCGGACCCAGCCTGATCCCGGCATAGGTTACCGCGGCTATAAACACTGCTGTCAGGACGATGTAAACTGCTGCTTTCCGTTTGTTTTCGCCTGTTCCGATGTTTTCTTTTCTGCCAGGCCTGACATTTCCATCCCCGTCAGACCTGATATTTCGTTTCCATCCAGGCCTGGCATTCTCTTTCCTGTCAGCCCTGGTATTGCCCGTGCCGTCAAACCTGGTATTCCCCGTTCCGTCAGACTTGGTATTTCTTACTCTGCCGGATCGGGTAGTCCCCGTTCCGTCAGGCCGGGTATTTCTCCTTTCTCCAGGCCTGATATTTCCTGTTGAACTTTCGTTTCCCATCACCAAATCCCAAACCAGTCACTTTATTTACATTCGACTTATTGCATCTGCTGCCGGGAAGCCCCGTTTGATGCGCTGTCCGTAAGGTTCATTTTCCTGCAGCGTTGTGCTGTGCCAATATATTAGACCGCGAATATCCTCCTGTCAATATTATGCCCCTGTCCTCAGATCCCAGTCCTTTGACGTTTATCCGCAAATGCCGGGCTCCTGCCGTTTTTCCGCAATCGACGGACGCATGTTACAAATCAGCTGCTGTCGGCGTCATACCAGGCTTCCGCCGGTCTTTTGCCACTGTTTAGCTGCCGCCGTAATACCGTTTATCTGCCGGCCTTTTTCTACGGGTCAACTGCTGACGCCCTTATACCGGATAGCCGCAGCCGGCGGCACTGTGCCGCTTATGCGACCAAGATCATGTGCAGTCTATCCTGATCTGCCTGTCTTCAAAGTCTTCTGCCCTTAAATAACATCCGATAGCAGGGATGCTCTTCGTGCGGTAGTAATCGGGATTCTTGATCCCTGATTCCTCGAGTGTCTTCACCGCGCACATCCTGCTCCCTTTCTTCGATTTCAGGACCTGGACCCCCTGGGAATCCCGCGTGGTCTTGGGGTTGATGGACGCAGTGCTGAATACCAGCACCTTGTTTATGCTGCTGTAAGCGACAAGGTCGGTGTCCTCTGCCAGGTACCTTATGTCAATAAGCGGCGAAAGGTCCGAATAGGCATTGGCAAGCTTTCTCCTGTTGGTCTTTGTAGCATAGCTCTCCAGCGTTATCTTGGCGCATTTGCCGTTTTCAAACGAAAACAGCATCCAGCCGGAGTAATCGTCCGTCGCCGTCATATAGATTATTCTTTCATCCTCTTCGAGCTGAAGCAGGTTTGTAAGGTATTCGCCCAGCGAACTCGCCTTGCAGTCCGGTATATCGTATATGCGCATCTTGTACACCGTGCGTCTGTTCGAAAACAGGAGCAGTTCTGCCTTGTTGTGGGTCTCGAGTTCCTGTATGATGACGTCGTCTTCCTTGAGCTTTTGCTCGGGATTGGACCGCAGCGAAACAAGCGGGATCTTCTTGATGTAGTTCTGCTCCGTCAGGAACAGCTTGAGGTTGTAATCCTCTACCATGTGCTCCTGTGTTATTTCCTCGATGCTCGTCTCACAGATGATTTCCGTCCGCCTTGGCTGCGCGTATTTCTTCGCCACTTCGCCGAGTTGCTTTATTATGATCTGCCTGATCCTCTTCTCGCTGGCATAGATATCCTTGAGGTCGGCGATCTCCTTTTGCAGCGTTTCCACTTCGCCGACCCTGTCCAGGATATATTCGCGGTTCAGGTTCCTTAGCTTGATCTCAGCTATGAATTCAGCCTGCAGCTTGTCAATGCCGAAACCTTCCATGAGGTTGGGGATGACCTGCTCGTCGTTTTCAGTGTTTCTTATGATCGCGATCGCCTTGTCTATGTCCAGCAGGATCTTGCGCAGGCCGAGCAACAGGTGCAGCTTGGCTTCCTTCTTTTCTATATCGAACTGCGTCTGCCTCTTAATGCAGTTGATCCTGAATGTGACCCACTCCTTAAGGATCGATCTGATGCCCATTACACGGGGGGTGCCATTGATTAGGATGTTGAAATTACAGCTGAAGGAATCCTCAAGCGGGGTCAGCTTGTAAAGCCTGTTCATGATGGCGTCCGCGTCGGCGCTCTTCCTGATATCCAGCGTGATCTTCAGCCCGTCCAAATCGGTTTCGTCGCGGACGTCCGTGATGTCCTTTATCCTGCCGTTTTTGACAAGCCCTGCTATGGCGTCGATTATCGCTTCCGTTGTCGTCGTGTAAGGTATTTCATATATTTCGATGCAACTGTTTTTCTTGTCGTAATTGTATTTTGCCCTGACCCTGAAACTGCCCCGGCCCGTTTCATAGATTTCTCTCATGGTCTTCTCATTGTATATGAGGGCTCCGCCGGTCGAAAAGTCCGGGGCCTTGATATACTCGAGCAGATCCACGTTCTCATCCTTTATGTAGGCGATCGTTGCCTCGCACACCTCTTTGAGGTTGAAGCTGCATAGGTTACTGGCCATACCGACGGCAATGCCCTGGTTCGCATTCACGAGGACGGTGGGGAAAGTCGCCGGCAGCAGCGTCGGCTCCTTCATCGTACTGTCGTAATTATCGACGAAGTCGACAGCATTCTTGTCCATGTCCCGGAACAACTCTTCGCAGATCTTCTCCAGCCTGACCTCCGTATAACGCGGGGCAGCGAACTGCATGTCCCTGGAATACTGGCGACCCATATTGCCTTTCGAGTCGATATACGGGTGCAGCAGCGCACCGTTGCCCCTGGTCAGCCTGACCAGTGTCTCGTAAATGGCCATGTCGCCGTGCGGATTCAGCTTCATCGTCTGGCCTACGACGTTTGCCGATTTGGTGCGGTTGCCCGTCAGGAGCCCCATTTTGTACATGGTATACAGCAGCTTCCTGTGGGAAGGCTTAAAGCCGTCGATCTCCGGGATCGCGCGCGAGACGATGACGCTCATCGCATACGGCATATAGTTTTTTTCCAGTGTTTCCGGTATCTTTTGGATAATCAGGTTCTTGTCCGACATAACAGCACCTTTCCTGCAATAATATAGCGGGGACGGTTCTCACCTTTTTATCATTTGTTTGATTATTTTATTGAACATTTAGTTGATAATCCAGCTCATCAGCTAATTCTTCTGTTGATTGCTCAAACGGGTACCCGGCCCATTTCCGTTGGCCGCTCATACGACCGGGAAGTTCACCTCGGTTTTTCCATCGCCTAGCATGTAAATACCTGGGGAAGGTAAAATTCAGGGGGACAGTTCTCAACTTTTTGACACATTTACCGGCAAACTGTTAACTGGTGCCGACAGGTACCGTGCAACGCAGGCTAAACGAACCAGTGATCCGTCTGTCTGCCAGGATGACCCGGTTGGCCGCCGGTTACTTCGGTCGGTGCAAATCCGGCTTTCATCCCGCATCAGCGCTTTCCCTAATCAGTGCATCCCATCACGGTCAACAACTCGCTCCACAACCTGTCGATGCCTGCCGGCAATTGTTGTTCTGCAATCCACGCAGAGCCGTAAGAGGGTATTGACGAATTATTACATCTAGCCTCAAAATGATAAAAAAGTGAGAACTGTCCCCGCATCAGCTCACATCTATCATATCCAGGTAGCGGCTGCCGTGTTCCTCTATGAAGTTTTTCCTGCCCTGCAGGTTGTCGCCAAGCAATATGTCAAACATGGTTTCCGTTTTTTCTATATCATCAGGCACTATCTTGATGAGCCTCCTGGTTTCCGGATTCATCGTTGTGTGCCACATCATTTCGGGCTCATTTTCCCCAAGGCCTTTTGAGCGCTGCACCGTGTACTTTTTCCCTTCGAGTTTGGCCAGTATCTCCATTTTCTCCTTCTCAGAGTAAGCAAAATAGGTCTTGTCCCTGCAAGTAATTTCATACAGCGGAGATTCCGCTATGTACACCTTACCCTCCTGGATAAGCGTCGGGACCAGCCGGTAAAGCATGGCAAGGATAAGGGTCCGGATCTGGAATCCATCAACATCCGCGTCGGTGCAGATTATTATTTTGCTCCACCTGAGGTTGTTCAGGTCGAATGTGTTAAGGTCTCTGTTGTGCTTAGATTTTATCTCAACGCCGCACCCAAGCACCTTCAGCAGGTCCACGATGATCTCATTCTTGAATATACTGTCGTACTCTGCCTTTAGGCAGTTGAGTATTTTCCCCCTGACAGGCATTATGGCCTGGAACTCTGCGTCCCTGCCCATTTTGCAGGAACCCAGCGCCGAATCGCCTTCGACGATGTAGAGTTCACGCTTGCTCACATCCTTGGTCCGGCAGTCAACGAACTTCTTCACCCTGTTCGAAATATCGACCGAGCCGCCCAGTTTCTTTTTTATATTTATCCTGGTCCTTTCCGCGGTCTCGCGGCTGCGCTTGTTCAGGAGGACCTGCTCGATTATTTTATCGCAGTCGGCTTTATTCTCGATCAGGTATATTTCCAACTGCTGTTTCAGGAAGTCCGTCATCGCTTCCTGGATGAACCTGTTCGTGATCGCCTTCTTGGTCTGGTTCTCGTAACTGGTAATGGTGGAGAAAGAATTCGTCACCAGGATGAGGCTGTCCTGGATATCGGCAAAAGTGATCTTTGCTTCATCCTTGTTGTACTTGCCCCTGTTCCTGATACATTTATCTATCTCGTTGACAAACGCCGCTTTCACCGCACGGTCGGGCGAACCGCCGTATTCCAGGAAACTGGAGTTGTGATAGTATTCAAGCAGATTGACCTCATTGCAGAAGCAGAAAGCAATCTGCATCTTGAGCCGGTATTCGGGTTTGTCTTCCCTGTCGCGGCCCCTGGTACTTGTTTCGAAATACTGTATCTCGGTGAAATTCTTGCCGTCGCTTACTTCCCTGATGTAGTCGACGATACCGTTCGGATAGACGAACTCATAGGAATTGCCTGAAAACTCGTCAGTCAGGATGAATTTCAACCCGGCATTGACGACGGCCTGCTTTTTTAGCGTGTTGATATAATAATCCAGCGGTATGTCGATATCCGTGAACACTTCCAGGTCGGGTCTCCACTTCTGGATCGTTCCGGTGCTTTCATAATCGCACTTTGTTTTCTTCAGCCCGCCGATGTTTTCGCCTTTTTCGAAGTGGAGGTCGTACCTGTAGCCGTCCCGGAACACGGTCACATCCATATACTCAGAACTGTACTGGGTAGCACACGCGCCAAGGCCGTTCAGACCAAGGCTGAACTCATAGTTCTCGCCCTCATTGGTGTTGTACTTGCCTCCTGCATACAATTCGCAAAAGACAAGTTCCCAGTTGTAACGGTTTTCCTTAGGATTGAATTCGACCGGGATGCCCCTTCCGTAATCTCTGACCGTAATCGAATGGTCGCTGTGACGGATAACCTCGATCCTGTCGCCAAAACCTTCGCGCGCTTCGTCAATTGAATTCGAGAGGATTTCGAAGAATGCCTGCTGACAACCTTCAATTCCGTCAGAACCGAAGATAACACTTGGCCTCAGCCGTACCCGATCCGCCCCTTTGAGGGATGAAATGCTCTCATTGCCGTAGACTCCAGGCTTTTTACCCCTTATCATTTGTATCGCCCCTCCAGATCTGCAGAGCTTTTCTATTGTTATTATCAATTAAAGGCATTTCAAAGTCAAGTGCCTGTCTCTTATACACATCT
>DGEQ01000074.1:0-690 GCA_002386045.1 Hungateiclostridiaceae bacterium UBA3922
TTCGTGACCCAGTCCGATATGAATTCGGCCAGCTTAAGTATCGTCTCCTTCTGCCTGTCGTCGATCTCGTGCTTCTCTTCTTCGAATTTCTCGATCTTCTTTGTGAGGAAAAAGTGCTGGAACTTGTGGGGTTCATAGCGTTCATAACCATACCGCTCCATCAGTTCTTCCTCGTAGCCGAAATGGTATACGGTGTATTCCTTCAGCTCTTGCAGGACTTCCATGATATCATCATATCGGTCATATTCGTCGTCCTGTGCAAGTTCGAAGATCCTGGCACCAATTCCAAGCAAATGCCTGTGCTGCTTGTCAATGGCGTCGATGCCGGTATGATACTCATCTCTCCACTCGAAATACATACAAGAACCCCCTCTTCAAAAATGAGTCCAACTTCAGAAATATCATACATTTCAGTCTGCAGGATTTCAGACGATTTTCGACTTTGGTTTAATTATACCCCAAAAAAACAGTCATAAACCGGCACTTAATGCGATATTGCCACAGAAAACAAAAAAGAACAAGGTTCGCCTGATGTATCTGTGCATCCAAACCTTGTTCTTTCCCGTGGTGCCGAAGGCCGGACTCGAACCGGCATGGTATCGCTACCGCGTGATTTTGAGTCACGTGCGTCTGCCAGTTTCGCCACTTCGGCGTTTCTGCCGTTACAGCAACTTGAATTATACAATAGCC
>DGEQ01000074.1:893-1787 GCA_002386045.1 Hungateiclostridiaceae bacterium UBA3922
GCATCATTCTCCCATGACCATTCCAAGTTTCTCGGCCCGGGCGATCACCTGTTCGTCGCTGATCCCTTCAAACGGGTCCCTCCCTGCCAAATATATCAGGCTTGCTATCGACGTTATTATGATGCCTATACCGATCCCGAGCAGCAAACTCCTGAGATGAAAACGCCCGGCATTCATCACGCTCATCCCCTCAGCCCTATGATCAGTTCGACCTCACCTTTTCCCATGTTGAGGTTTTTCGCGATCTCGATCTCGTCCATTCCCTCTTTTGAAAGGCGCAGCACTTCCTGGTACTTGTTGAACTGTATGACCTTTTCCTTTTTCCCCGGAGAAATGCATACACTGTTCCTGCTGTATGCCGCCGCTACGCTCCCTGCAGGTCTGGGGGCAACACATATGCCTGCGCTGTCGGCCTTCTCATCACTCCCGGCTCCAGGCGCTCCATTGACTGGTATGGCTTTTCCGTTTACAGCCTCCCGCACCGGGGACTTTTTCTCCGTGATGTCACGTCCTTCACCAGTAAGGCATGCCTTTTCGGCAAGAGCATCGATTTTCTGCTCCGCCTCCCTGATGCTCCTGTTCAGTTCTTCATTCCTGAGATCGACCTGCTCCAGGATATAGCCGGAAAAACGGTTCAGTTCCTCGATCATCTGCTCGGCATCGGCGATGATCCCGGTTAGTTCCTGTATTTTTTCCTCGGCTGATTTTTTGAACATGGAGACATTTTTCCTGTCGATAAGGATGAGTACGAGACAGACAAGTACCAGAAGCATACCGATAAATATCATGCTGCTGTAAAACCCGCTCATTGCATCCACCTCTCATGGACGACCAGTGCCCATCCGGGCTCCGCGCCGCCGCGATCGGCCCGAAATAAGCCTGATAGTCCTTTTT
>DGEQ01000074.1:1930-20843 GCA_002386045.1 Hungateiclostridiaceae bacterium UBA3922
TGTATTTCAAATGTATTTCAAATATTTTCAGATCCTGATATCGATCCTGCTTGATGTAACCGTGCCTCCGTATTCCTTTCCGTTTCTATCCTTCCTGTCGTCTTCCTTTTTTCCCTCTTCTTTCTTCTTCCTGCCTTCTTCCTGTCCTCCGCGCTCTCTCTGCCGCTCGGTTATCCTGGTTTCCTCGGTCTTCGAACGCGAATAGACCTGTCTGAGCGTATCTTCCGCCCGGTTCTGGACGGCCGCGGCCTGCTGCTGCTGGACAGCTTCGTTTTTCTGGAGCTCTTCGCTCCGCGTCCTGGCCGCATCTACCGACCTCGGTATCACGATCTGAAAATCAACGGGTTTGACAGACATATTTTCACATCCCTGCCCGGTACGGCAAAGCCGGGTCAGATCATTTGTCTATGGGTCCTACCCTGATGTCTGCTCCATCCCTGTAAAGCGTGCAGTAATGCAGGTTCTCTTTTACATACATCATGCATGACCCGATCGCTACCCTTGTACCGGGATATATTATATCATGGCACCTTACCCTGCCATATGCTTCCTGCTGCAGCTTGGCTTCAAGCTGTCCCAGTTCTTCCTTCAGTTCCATGAGCCGGCTTGAGTAATAGACCCTTGTCCTCATGCTCTTTGCCAGCATCTCTTTCTTCTCTGGTGTGATAGTGCCTGACAGTTCCATCTTTCTCAGGATGGCTATGGCCTGCTCGGCTTTGCGCAGATCGGTCTCCATCTGTACGATCTCGTCCCTGACCGCCTTGTATCTTTCCCTGACCGTGGGATCGACACCAACTTCTATCTCGGTCACTGTGGCAAGGTGTGAACCTATGACCTTCGCTATGATCTCCTTGCCCACCTTGCAGCTTCCGCCGACGAGCAGCCCTTTCCTCCCTGAAAGCTCGAGCTTGTTGCCGCACTTGACATTGCTGTGCATTATCGCTTCTGCTTTTATGTCGTTCCTTGCTTCAACATTACTGTTTTCTATGTACCTCGCGATGATGTCGCCCCCGCTGATCAGGATGCCCTTGCCCATCCCCTGCATCCCTCTCCGCAGGATGATGTCGCCGCCGGCCCTGATCGTGGCTCCCTCGACCACGCCCATGACTTCGACGTTTCCGCCTGCTTCTATGGTGAACCCTGACAGGACATTGCCCATCACGACCACGTTGCCGATGAAATTGATGTTCCCGGTGGAATTGTCCACGTCCGCCTTTACTTCATGCGTGGCAAATACGCTTACCTTCCCGTCGATATAGCTTATCTGCCCGTCTATGCCCGCGACCAGCTGTGTACCGTCCTCGGAAACGACGACGTTTCTTCCCCTGGGGAGGACCGCAGGTTTCCCGTCCAGTGCCGGTATGTCTGTCCCTGCCACCGTCTTCCCGGGTTTGCCGGGCGTGGGAGGTATCAGTGAGCAAAGCACACCGCCTTTTTCAATGTTCTGGATAAGGTTCAGTTCCCTGAAATCCACCCTGCCGTCTTCGAGAATGGTCGGCCTGTGGTCCCTCTTGATGTCGAAGTGGAATTCCACCTTGCCGTTTTCTCCATTTACAGGGGGCGTACCTTCGGCTATGCATATCATTTCATTATATACCGGGTACTTGACCAGGGTCTCCAGGTTAGTCCTGTTTATGCCGTAAATGACTCCGTTTTTCGAAAGCTCGTCAAGTACCTCCTCCAACGTCAGCATCCTCCCGTTATCGGGAGGGGTGAAGGTGACATACGCCTTCATTTTGTCTGGCGATACCGTTACCTTCACTGTCGCGTCGATCCTCTCCTCCTGCGGTTCGGCTATCTTCACCGGGACCTTGTCCGCCCTTGCGACCGCGAGTTCGACCTTGCCCCTGTCAAAATTCCTGACTTTTTTCCTCGCAAGGCGTTCAAGGACTTCTTTCAGTTCAAGCCGCCTGCCGTCGCCCTCGGGAGGGTATACGCAGAGGTAAACGCCATCCTCCTTGAAAAGCAGTTCGTAAAAACCATCATTTATGTTATAATCCATACCGTTACGCACCATTAAGGCAAGACCTCCATAGGAATATATGTCACATTGTTTGTTTCGTTGAGAGTCAGTCTTCCAGCAATGATCTCTGTCTTGCAAGCTTGCCTCTGAGACGCATGATTGCTTTGGTATGAAGCTGTGATATGCGCGACTCCGACACCTTCATTATCGCACTTATCTCCTTCAAAGTCAATTCCTCGTAGTAGTACAGCGTCAATACCATCTTTTCTTTCTCCGGCAGTTTGTCTATGGCATTGCCGAGTATTTCGCCCAACTCGTTCAGTTCAGCTTCGTATTCAGGTCTGTCCTGCCTTTTTCCGCTTGTCGGCTCCACCCCTATCTCGTAATTCTGCTCCAGGAAGTCTTCCAGCGAGACCAGGGAGGTCACGTTGACTTCATTGAGCAGCTTGTGCAGTTCTTCTATCGATATGTTCAGTTTTTCTGCAATATCCCTGTCGGTCGCCGAACGTCCCAGTTCATTCTCGACTTCCCAGTAAGCCTTCTCAAGTTCCTTGCATTTCTGTCTCAGCGACCTCGGCACCCAGTCCATCTCCCTTATACTGTCAATGATCGCTCCCCTTATACGCAATGACGCGTAAGTCTCGAACTTGACGCCTTTGTTCATGTCATACTTGTCTATGGCGTCGATAAGCCCGAAAATGCCGTAACTTACCAGGTCCTCGTATTCAACGTTCGAACCGAAATATATGTTGAGCCTTCCTGCCACGTATTTGACCAGGTGAGAATACGTGAGTATCAGCGTCTCCCTCAGGGCAGGGTCTTTCGTTTCCTGGTACTTTTTCCATATTTCCTTGTGGCTCATATTGTCATTCTGCATTCAAATCCCCCGTAGACCGGTTTATTCTTTTGCTCTTGTCAGGATGACATCGCTCAGCGCCCTGAATTCTTCTTCCAGGTCCGGACCGGCCCCATCTCTTTCCCCTTTGCTTTCCGCCGCCGTCCCTTCATCCCGGAGGTCAGCGGTTTGGGACGGTACAGTCTCATCCCCGGCGATCTCGTCCTTCTGTTTCCTTTTTTTCCTGGCTTCTTCCTGTTCCAGCTCCTTCTTCCGCTCGATTTCTATTTTCGTGTTCAGAACGGTATTTTTCACCAGGACGCCTATTATATAAAAAAGAAACATCATCACTGCCATCCGGATATATATCGTCTGGTTTTCGGCTCCTGCAGCATAGCTTATCATGCCTGCCAGTATCGCTGCCGTACACCCGGATAAGAATGGTAGTTTCTGAATGTTTCCCATATCTATATCTCCTTTGTTCCATGTCCTATGGTTTTGATTTTCAGCCTGCCGTCATCGGAATGTATCTCTATGGTCCTTCCGTAATTGCCTCCCGTATCTTCGGATATCACGGGTATCCTGAGCGAATCGAGCACTTCTTTTGCCGCAGCCACGTTCCTTGCCCCGATCCTGAGCATTTCGGACGTACCGTCAGCAAACGAGAACATTTGCGCTCCCCCGGCAAGCTTTGCTACCAGCCTTGATTTTTCAGCACCCAAAGCCACCATATCCTGGACCAGCTTTACGATCGCAGTGTCCGCGAACTTTGCAATATTTGAATTGTTTCGTGCCTGCTGGCTCGAAGGAAGCATTATATGCGCCAGTCCGGCAACTTTTTTCACCGGATCGTACAAAGCCACGCCGACACACGAACCAAGGCCCAGCGTCGTAATGATGCAGGGATGCACCGACGACTGCAGATCAGCCATTCCCACTTTTATGACCTTAACCATTCAGAAACTAACTCCCAATGCTTTCATTAAAACACTGTAAGTATCTACATCGGGTATCAGGAAGAAATCCCCGACGACCCTTTTGTCTCCTTCGGTGAATTCCGTTTCGATATACAGTACGCTGTCCCCGACCTTTCCGAACTCTATGGCCGGTACGCTCAGTATGGCCCCTGCCATGTCGATCGCCAGGCCGGGCACCGACGGGGCAATGTTGAGGTTCGTCAGTGCAGACAGCGATGACAGGTATGACCCTGCCAGGATGTTTCCGATCTCCTTCAGCGCCGAGATCTCCAATTCGTCGAACACGTGTCCTTCGTCGTCGCCTTCTTCATCGGTCGGCTTTCCCATGAGCATGTTGACGAGCAGCACAGCGGCCTGCTGCTTGAGCACGAACAGTATGTTGCCGGTAAGATCGCCGGTCACCTTCAGCATTATCCCAACCACCGGCAGTTCCGGATTCCCAAGAGTCTCACTGACCTCCCTGAATCCCATTATCTTTACCCTCGGGACATCCATGTCTACTTTCCTGTTCAGCAGCTTAGCCAGCGCTGTTGCGGCATTGCCCGCGCCGATGTTTCCTATCTCCTTCAACACATCTATATGGATGCTGTTAAGATCATTGATATTTTTAACCATGGCACATTCTCCCGTTTGATCACATAAGCACCGCATCTGTGTTATGTGGCAGCTTCCTCCGGCATGACGATCTTTTCCAGGTCAAGCAGGGTAATGATCCTGCCGTCGGGTTTCCCCACACCCTTCAGGTACTCGAGCGGTCTTTCGCCCGCTATGTTGGATACGCTCTCCGTGGTCTCGTCATCAAGCAACACGACCTCTGCTACAGAGTCCACTATCAGTCCGATGGACAGGTCATCCACCTTTATGATGATTATCCTCGTATCTTCATTATACACATCATCATCAAGCCCGAATTTCAGTCGAAGGCTCAACACCGGTATGATCTCGCCCCTGAGATTGATGACGCCCTTGACAAAAGCCGGCTGTTTCGGGACTCTCGTTATATCCATGTCCTTTTCGATTATCGTCGAGATCTTGTCTATTTCTATGCCGTACTCATCGTTTTCGAGCCTGAAAACCAGGTATCTCCTTGCATCCGTCGTATTCTGATCCGCCATATCCGTACCCCCTTGAAACAGATCTTCCGCCTCCGGCTTTCCACTCAGTTGGCCAGGGCATTGACATCCAGTATCAACGCCACATTCCCGTCACCAAGTATGGTGGCGCTCGTTATCACCCTGGTGCCCGCAAGGTATTTCCCCAGGGATTTCTGGACGATCTCCTGTTGTCCTATGATCCTGTCGACAATGAAGCCCGTAAGCCGTTCACCCTTCTTGACGATGACGAGGGTCATGACCTTCTGGTCTGCATCGCTTCCACCCGGCACTTCAAGCACTTCTCTCAGCCTTACTATCGGTATCACGGAGTTCCTGTACATGACGACTTCCTGCTTCTGCACGGTTTTTATGTCGTCCGGCGTGATGTTTATGATCTTATGTACGGAACTCAGCTGGATGGCATACTTCTCCTCACCTATCATGACGAGCAGCGCCTGGATTATCGCAAGCGTAAGAGGCAGCCTGATATAGAACCTGCTTCCTCTCCCGGTCTCCGTCTCGACTTCGACCGTTCCGCCAAGCGTCTCGATCTTGGTCTTCACCACGTCCAGGCCCACACCTCTTCCGGAAATATCGGTCACCTTTTCGGCAGTGCTGAAACTCGGCCTGAACAGGTATTCGATCAGGTCCTTTTTCGACAGGTTCGCCGCCGCGTCTTTTGATACAAGTCCCCTTTCGACAATTTTCTTTCTCACCTTCTCCACATCGATGCCCTGGCCGTCGTCTCCGACCTCTATGACCACGTTGTTCCCGTCCTGGTAAGCCTTCAGTTCGATCTTCCCGCTCTCAGGCTTGCCAAGTTTCCTTCTCTCTTCCTTTGATTCGATTCCATGGTCGCAGGCATTCCTGAGCAGATGGATAAGAGGATCGCCGATCTCGTCTATCACGGTCCTGTCAAGTTCCGTATCGACGCCTGACATTTCCAGTTCCACTTCCTTGCCCAGCTCCCTGGAAACATCCCTTATCATCCTGGGAAAACGGTTGAAGACTGTCTCGACGGGCACCATCCTTACCTTCATCACTGCATCGTGCAGGCTCGTGGTGATCCGCTCGAGGTATTCTATCGCTTCCACGTACTGCTGGGTCCTCTCGATGCCTTCGAGGCCCTCGAGGCGCGTTTTCTGGATTATCAGCTCGCTTACAAGGTTCAGCAGGACATCCAGCCTGTCAATATCTACCCTGACAGTCTTACCTGTCTTGGTCTTCTTCGTGACCGGTTCCGGCCCGTCCTGTCCGGGTGCGGCCGCCTGCCTGATATCAGCGGGGATCTGCAGCTGGTCTGCTGCCGGCATCTCTTCGGCCTGTACCCCGACTGCCGCCTTGTTCCTCTCTTTTATCAGCTTCATGATGACGTCGTCCACTTCCGCTATGGAGTTGAGGTCCTTCCTGATCACTTCAGCGTCCGCCCTGGTAAGGACGATCACCGTAAACTCGAAATCGAATTTCTCATCCTCGATGTCCTGGACAGGCGGTACGGATTTTATTATCTCGGAGTGCCTTTCAAGGGTCTTGAATATTATGAATGCCCTTGCAGACTTCAACAGACATCCCTTATTCAGCCTGACGGTTATCTGCCAGGCATCGTTCCCCATGTCGGCCGCCTTGTTGATCAAATTGGTTTCATACTGGTCAAGCTCCAGGTCCGAAGCGATCTCCCTTTCTGTCTCCGGTGCGGGTGGAGCGCCGGCTTTCGTCTGTTCACTTGCTTTCGCGCCGCTTTTCTTTTTGTTCCTGAGCAGGCCGGAAAGCACGTCGGACAGTTCCTTGCTGTCCGTATTCCCTTCGGAACCGGTTTCGATTATATTAGCCGTATAGTTTTCAAGGGCGTCGAAACACCTGAAAAGGATGTCGACAAGCTCAGGGGTCACTTCCAGTTCATCGTTCCTGAGGGCATGCAGGACATTCTCCATGTCGTGGGTCAGCTTCGACATCCTGTTGAATCCCATCGTGCCTGCCATTCCCTTTATCGTGTGCGCCACCCGGAAAATCTCATTGAGCATCGTCCGGTCGTCCGGGTTTTTCTCAAGCTGAAGCAGGCTCTGGTTCAGGCTCTGAAGATGCTCCTTGCTTTCCTCGATGAATATTTCCAGGTATTGACTCATGTCCATTATTGCTCCACCCCCAAATATTTGACTATCATACCCGCTATCTCCTTCAGCGGGACGACCGCATCCGCCATCCCGGTATTCACTACTGCTTTAGGCATCCCGTATACCACGCAGGACATCTCGTCCTGGCATATGATCACTCCCCTGTTTTTTTCCTTTATACTTATTGCCCCTTCTTTCCCGTCGTTACCCATGCCAGTCATGATGACCCCTATAACGTTGGGGAACCCGGTCCTGGCTATCGATTTCATCAGGACGTTCACGGAAGGCCGGTGTCCCCTGTCTGGATCTTTCTTGTTGAGCTTTATCCTTAGCTTGCCGTCCTGGTCTTTCACCACTTCCATATGGAAGTCCCCTGGAGCCAGGTACACATATCCCGGGCAGATGATTTCGTTGTTGTCTCCTTCCTTCACCGTCATACCGCTTAGCGAATCGAGCCTTTCAGCCAGCGACTTCGTGAAACCTGGCGGCATATGCTGCACTATGAGTATTGCAGCCGGGATATCCTCAGGGATATAGGGTATGACTTCCTGCAAGGCCCTGGGACCGCCGGTCGAAGTGCCGATGGCTATCAGTGCTTTCAGTTCGCTGCTCCTGGGCCTCTTTTCCGTTCCTGCCGCCGTTTTCGGGCACTTTTGCACGGAAGCCTGCTTCTTCCTGCTGAAACCGTAAGCCATCCTTATCTTTTTGATGATTTCTACCCTTTTTTGCTCACCCGAAATATCAAACAGGTTAGACGGTTTTGTCACAAAATCTATGGCTCCTGCTTCCAGGGCCTCTATCGTGGCTTTGCCCCCGTCTGTGGTCAGGCTGCTCAGCATGATGACAGGCGCATCCGATATTTTCTGCAGTTCCCTGAGGCATGTCAGCCCATCCATCGACGGCATGTTCAGGTCTAGCGTTATGACATCAGGTCGGAGTTCGCGGACCATATCCAGCGCTTCCAGCCCGTTTTTTGCCGTTCCGACGACTTTTATGTCATGCGCGCTCTCCATTATGTCCCTCAGCACTTTGCGCATGAAAGCCGAATCATCTATAACAAGTACACCGATCGTTTTTGCCATCACCTGTTCCAGTCCTTTTTGAGAAGTTTGCGCTGTTCTTTGAATATATATTTTATTACTTCTTCCCTCTCTCTCTCATCGATGTCCACATATGCCACACCGGCAGCATACCTGTATTTTCCGCCCGTCCCGGTGTACTCGAACCTGACGACTTTTCCGTAAAACCGGATCTTCCTGTCCCCTTCGGTTAAGAGTTCACATTCCAGGTAAGTACCCGGTTCAAGCCTCTCGTCGATCAGGAGGCGTATCCCGCCGCCACTCAGGTCGCTGGTGATCGTTTTCCTGAACGGGCTGTCACTGTCGTCCCCATCACCGAAAGACCTTACCACCCTGTACCTGACATCCACGTAGCAGTCCAGCCTGAAAAAGCTCCGTCTCTGTATCTTCACTATCTCGCCCAGCTTCTCTATCAGGAGCAGGTGGAGATTGTCGATCACCATCCTCTCCCTCACGACTGCCCTGAATTTATACAGGTTGAGCAGTTTTCCCTCTTTATTCAAAAAGCAGATGTTATATGTCGATCCCTTTTCCAGCGGTACCAGCCTGCCTTCGGAAATAGGTGCGGCTATCAGGGCGATATCCCTGCCCTCGGCCTGTTCGAAACTGCTCACATATATGGGCTTCTTCACACCGCCTGTGTAGTATTCCGGTTCGAGCTCAAGCCTGGTACCCGTTTCGATATCGGTAAGTTCCATTTGCATCTCCCGCAGCCTGCTATGTTCTCACAAAACCGGCAAGCCTGCTGAAAAAACTCCTGATGCCATGTTCCTGATGCTGCTCGCCTGAATTTTCATTTTGGGCCAGCTTTACCGATATTTCCTTTATATTCCTGGCAGCCGTGCTTTTCGGGTAAGCCACGATGAACGGCTGCTGCTGTTTTACCGCCTTCTTAACGGCATCATCATTGAGCACATAACCTGCAGGCTCCAGTTTCAGTCCAAGGAACCTGTCTGCCACCAACACGAGCTTGTTCAGCACATCGTTGGCCTCGGCGCTGCTTTCCGCCCTGTTCACCAGGATCTTTATCTTCTTGGCGTTGTCCCGGTTGGATATCATCTTTATAAGGGCATATGCATCTGTTATCGACGTCGGTTCCGGCGTCGTCACCAGCAGTATCTCATCGGCGGCCATGATGAAGCTCATTACGTTGTCCGACAGGCCTGCACCCGTATCCACGATTATGATGTCGGCCAGCCTGTCCAGCAGCGAGATGTTTTTGATGAACCTTGCTACCTGTTCCCTGTTCAGCCTCAACAGTTCCTCCACCCCGGAACCGCCGGAGATGAACTTTATGTTCTGTGGCCCTTCATTCAGTATCTCAATTATGTTCTTTCTGTCCTTTATGACATCCAGCAATGTATGCTGTGGTACTATCCCCAGAAGCACGTCGATATTTGCCAGGCCGAAATCCGCATCCAGGATCACGACTCTCAAGCCCTGCCCGCTCAACGCTATGGCAAGGTTGACCGAAATATTCGTTTTTCCGACTCCCCCTTTGCCGCTGGTAACGGTGATGACCCTGGCTGTCCTTTTAGCCGGTATTGCCGGCAGTGTCCTCCTGTTTCGCAGCTGCTTCGCTTTCAGGTCTTCGATTGCCTTCCTGAGTTTTTCAGCCTGGTCCATCTCTCAGGTAACTCCCTATAAGATTTTTTGTTATCTTGTCGACATTCGCCGTTTCAATATCGTCAGGCACGCTTTGCCCTGTCGTGATATATGAAAGGCTTTTCCCCGTCATATACCGGATATTCAGGATGATGCCAAGCACGGGGGTTTCGTCGGTCTTTGTAAACAACAGCTTGTAATCGTTCAAAAAGCTGTAACTTTTCAAAATTTCCCTGCAGTTCTTCAGGCTTGTCGTGGCACTTAGGACCAGGTATACTTCGTCGGCCCCGGAAGCCGCTACCAGTGCCTTGAGTTCTTCGAACTGTGCCTTGTTCTTTTGGCTCCTTCCTGCCGTATCGATAAGTATCAGGTCCTTGTCCGAATAGAGCGCAACAGCTTCCTTCATTTCAACCGGCGTATACACGACCGATACCGGGATCCCCAGTATCTCCGCATATGTCTTCAGTTGTTCCACTGCTGCTATCCTGTAAGTGTCGGCAGTTATCAGGCCAACCGACTTCTTCCTGTTCAGCAGGTAATTTGCCGCGATCTTTGCCAGTGTGGTAGTCTTGCCGACACCGGTCGGTCCTACGAATATGACCGTGACCGGCTTGCCGTCGTTGCTTTCCTTTATCGTTTCGGGTTTCCCAAGCAGTCCTGCTATGATTCCGGACAACTGCGCAGCCATCTCGCTGGCTCCGGCAGAAGCTGGCAGCCTGGCTGTTGCTGCGTTTACAACCTTTCTAGCTATCTCCGGGTCCACCTCGTTCTTCACGAGGTTATTGTAAAACACCTCCGAGACGCCTGATTTCAGGTTTTTCGACTCATCTGCCACTGCAGCCGCTGCTGCGGGTCTGCCTTCATTGAGCACCTTCTCACAGAGTTTCCTGAGCGTCTCTTCGATACCTGATATTTTATTCTCCAGGATCGTGATTTTTTCCTCCTTTTCGTCAGAACCAGCCGCAGGATCCGACAAGGAGGGATAGTTCGATATCGCCGGCTCCGCCAGTGCGGTTTTCCGGCTGTATTCATCAACGGCTGCCAGGACTTCTGTCATTGGCTTTGAAAACAGACCCAGCAGTCCTTTTTTCCTGACTTTCCTCGTATTCAGGATAAGCGCTTCGCTGCCCAGGTCCATCTTCACCTTAAGGATAGCTTCCTGCGTGTTTTTGGCCACATAACGGCGAATCTTCATGGTTTTCCTCACTCGACCGTATCCTTTGTCTTCTCCCAATATTTTATCATAAAACGGCGTATTTTGCTATTTGGCTGCAAATCCGACACGCTTTGCTAAATACTGACGACCCCGGCCGACTGTATCTCAAGTTCCGGGTCGAGTTCATTGTAGGAAAGCACCACGATGCCCGGTATCGCCTGATCGGCCAGCTTCTTGAAATATAGCCTGACTACCGGCGATGCCAGTATCACGGGCTGCTTGCCAAGCTGCACCAGCTTCTGCACCTGCCTTGACAGGCTGCCAAGTATCGAATTGGCGATCCCCGGTTCCAAGGCGAGGTACGTGCCCGTTTCCGTTCTCTGCAGTGAATCCATCAACATCTGTTCCAGCTTCGGATCCAGCGTTATGACGCCTGTATTCTGGTCTGAGAAATACTTCTTCGATATTGCGCGCCCGAGCCTTTGGCGCACATATTCCGTAAGCATGTCTGTATCATTTGTCACGGGCGCATGATCCGCCAACGCCTCCAGTATAGTCACCATATCCCTTATGGAGACTCCCTCCCTGAGCAGGTTGGCAAGCACCTTCTGGATGTCGCCCACAGTCATGAGCTTCGGAACGAGTTCTTCCACTATCACCGGGTAGTTCTGCCTGACATTGTCAAGCAGCGTCTGGACTTCCTGGCGTCCGGTAAGTTCATGGGCATATTTCTTTATGATTTCTGTCAGGTGGGTCGCTATCACCGAAGGAGGATCCACGACCGTATATCCGAGCATTTCAGCCCGGTCTCTCTGATCCTCGGTGATCCATATTGCCGGAAGGCCAAAAGCGGGCTCCCTGGTCTTTATGCCCTCTATTTCCTCTTCGGCTATACCCGGGTCCATGGCAAGGTAATGGTCCAGCATCAGTTCGCCCCTGGCCGTCTCGACTCCCTTTATCTTTATCAGGTATTCATTCGGAGCAAGCTGGATATTGTCGCGAAGCCTTATTATCGGAACGATCATGCCGAGTTCCAGGGCAAGCTGCCTTCTTATCATGACCACCCTGTCAAGGAGGTCCCCGCCCTGGTTCACATCAGCCAGCGGGATGATGCCGTATCCGAACTCCACCTCGATGGGGTCCACCTGCAGCAACGTAACCACGTTCTCCGGCTTCCGTATCTCCTCTGCTTCAGTTTCCTCTATCTGTACCTCCTGTTGTTTCTGCTCGGCGATCTGCTGCCTGGACAGTGTGTACCCGAGGAAAGCAAGCACGGCAGCCAGCACCAGGAAGGGCACCGTCGGCAGGAAGAAAGCAAGGATAAAGCTCAGTACCGAAGCTATATAAAGGACTTTCGGGTTGCTGAAGACCTGTTTCAGGAAATCGACGCCCATATCGGATTCGGACGCTGCCCTTGTGACTATGAAGCTGGTCGAGGCCGAGATCATGAGAGCGGGTATCTGGCTGACAAGGCCGTCGCCGATGGTCAGGATGGCATATGTCTGGAGCGCTTCCTGGAGGGTCTCTCCCCTGATCACCATACCCATTATGATGCCGCCGACAATGTTCAGCACGGTGATGACGATGCCCATGATGGCGTCGTTTTTGACGAATTTGCTGGCACCATCCATGGCGCCGTAGAAATCGGCTTCCTTCTGGATCTTTTTGCGTCTCTCCTTGGCTTCGGCTTCATTTATCAGTCCGGCATTAAGGTCGGCATCTATGGCCATCTGTTTGCCGGGCATCGCGTCGAGCGTGAACCTGGCAGCGACTTCCGCGACCCTTTCCGCGCCCCTGGTGATGACGATGAAGTTCACGAGGGTGATGACGATGAATATGATAAAACCGACGACCAGGTCATTTCCGCCGACAAACCTCCCAAACCCTTCAATGACTCCGCCGGCCTCTCCTTTCCCAATAATGAGCCTCGTCGTGCTGACGTTGAGGGCAAGCCTGTACAGCGTGGTTATGACCAGCAGGGAAGGAAAGATCGACATCTGCAGCGCTTCCTTCATGTAGATGGTGTTCAGGAGGATTATGACCGATATCATTATATTGATCGCCAGCAGCACGTCGATGACGGTGCCTGGCAGCGGCAAGATGAATGCCAGAACTATTGCAACAATTATTGCCGGTAAAGAAACGTCCCTGGCCCTCAAGTCCTGTTGCAGCCTCCTTCCTTACTCCAAATGTCAGCCTGCCATCGTCCTGCCTTTTAGGCTGTAAACGAATGCAAGCACTTCAGCCACTGCCTGGTACAACTCAGGCGGTATTGCCTGCCCTATTTCCACGGTCTCGTATATGGTCCGTGCCAGTGGCTTGTTTTCGACTATCTCCACGTTGTTTTCCTCTGCTATCTCCTTTATCCTCAGCGCGATATAGTCCTGTCCTTTCGCCAGCAGCACCGGAGCAGGAGCGATCTTTTCGTCGTACCTGAGCGCACATGCGAAATGGGTCGGGTTGGTGATCACCACGTCCGCTTTCGGAACTTCCTGCATCATCCTGCGCATCGACAGCTGGCGCTGTTTCTGCCTGATCCTTGCCCTCACTTCGGGATTTCCTTCTGTCTGTTTCAGTTCTTCCTTCACTTCCTGCTTGGTCATCATCATGCCTTTCTCGAACTCCCACCACTGGTAGGCAAAGTCGAAGGCTCCCAGCACGAGCAGGGCCAGGCATATCCTTATCGCAAGGTCCACTGAAGTGATACCGATGAACGCAGCTGTGTCCAGGATATCCATGTCCATGAGCGAAACGATCGTCTGTGCCTTGCCGTTCAGGTACGAATAGGCGGTCCAGCCGACAATGCTCACCTTGAGCATCGCTTTCAGCAGCTCTATCACCGAGCGGAGCGAAAACAGCCTTTTCATCCCGCTCAAAGGGTTGATCCTGCTTAATGAAGGCTTGAGCGTTTCAGTCGTGAAAAGGAAGCCGACCTGCGCATAGCTGACTACCAGGCCTGTGATCAGGCTGATCGCCAACACAGGTCCGGCGGCCCTGAAAAACACCAGTATGCCGTCGATGAATATCCTCGCGAGCATGCCCGGCATATAAAGGTCTTCGGTCTGCGGGTATTCCGTGAACGCCTTCCCGAAAAACATTTTCAACTGCGTGTAAATATTTGCTCCGAATATCCTGAGCGATATAAATGTGAAAAGCAGGACCATGGTCGTGGTTATTTCCCTGCTCTGGAATACCTGACCTTTCTTCCTTGCCTCGCGCCTTTTCTTCGGGGTCGCCTTTTCGGTTTTGTCCTGGCCTCCGGGTCCCCTTGCGAACAACTGGAGGTCTATCTCCTGGATCATCCTGGTTTTAGCTCCTTCAGGTAGTTCTCGACGCTGGTTCCCATAAGCTCAAACACCGATTTCATTATCTCAACGAACATCGGTATCGTTATGACGACAATGATAAGCCCTACTATGATCTTCAGGGGCATTCCTATCACGAACACGTTCATCTGGGGCACCATCCTGGAAATAGTGCCAAGCGCCACATCTGCTATCAGCACGGCGGCTACTATCGGCGCCGCCATCTTGAAGCCGGTCGCCAGCACCGTGCTGAAAAGGTTCATTATGATTTGGTGCGCGCCCCCGGTATATGCGGCGGTACCTGGCGGAAGAGACGAAAAACTGTCGAACAGCGCCTTTATCAGCATATGATGTCCGCCGATGGAAAGGAAGATCAGCATACTGGCTATGAAATAGAAGTTCGAAGTAATGGGCACCTGGATATTGCTCATCGGGTCGATGACATTGACCACTCCGAAACCGATCTTCATGTCGATGAGTTCACCGGCTATGTATATCGCGGTGTATGACAGGTATGCGACAAATCCCATGGACAGGCCCACGAGGAACTCTTTCATCACAAGCAGCACGTAGCCCGGCAGGGTGTCAGTGTATTCAACAGCCTGCAGTACTGTCGTGTTTATAAGTATAAGCGATATGAAAAATGAAAATCCGATCTTGAAGTAAGCGGGGACGTTCCTCCTGCCGAAAATCGGCGCAACGACAAAAAGGCCGGTCATGCGCACGAAAACCAGCAAGAACACTTCAAAACCGTTCAGGATGATGCCTACCGGCAACTGCAACCAGATCTCCCTCCCCGTCCAAAGACCGGTATATGTCAAAAGCCATGTTGTGGCAACCGTGACGGTTACCTGATGATCTGCAATATGCTCTCATACAGGTTCATCGTATAGTCTGTCAGTATGTTCAGCATCCAGTTCCCCAGCACCGCAAGGGTGAGTATGACCGACAATATTTTCGGTATGAATGTCAAAGTCGCTTCCTGTATTTGCGTGGTCGCCTGGAATATGCTTACGGCCAGCCCAACGATAAGGCTGACCAGGAGCAGCGGAGCCGAAACATATATGATTGTCAGCAATGCATTCTGAGCGATGGTGATTACGGTTTCCTGATCCATCCTGCACCTCCTGCAAAACACCGGGGCTCTTTACCTGCCCGCCTATGTTATGAAAGATGAAACCAGCGTCTTCGTGATCAGGTTCCATCCGTCCACCAGGATAAACAGCAGTATCTTGAACGGCAGCGATATCATGATAGGCGGCAGCATCATCATGCCCATCGACATCAGCGTGCTCGATACCACCATGTCGATTATCAGAAAAGGTATGTATATCATAAAGCCGATCTGGAACGCTATGGTCAGCTCATTAACGATGAAGGCGGGTATCACGACGGTCATGGGCAGATCCATCGGATTGCTGACCGGCGTTTCTATCCTGGCAAGAGATACAAAGAAAGCCAGTTCCTTTTCATCGTCTCCGAACTGCTTCAGCATGAATCCTTTCAATGCATCGGCCGCATTATCCAATGCCTGTTCCTGTGTTATCTCTCCCTTGTTGAAGGGTTCATACGCCTGGGTGTTTATATCGTTGATGACAGGAGTCATTATGAAAAGCGACAAAAACAAAGCAAGTCCGATCAGGACCTGGTTGGGCGGCATCTGCTGCGTCCCGAGCGCATTCCTCAGGAAGGAAAGCACGATTATTATCCTTGTGAAAGAGGTCATCATTATGATTATGGCGGGCGCCAGGGACAAAACTGTTAAGATCAGCAGTAGCTGGATGCTTGACGAGACCTCCTGCGGAGTGGTTGCCGGTTCGACGCTGAAACCGAATTTGAAGGGGAATGTGGTTTCAGCATAGGCGTCTGTCCTGAAAAGAGCCATGATCGTCATTGCTGTTGCAAGCTTAAGACCTCGTTTCATCCTTATCATTGGTATCGTCAACCCCGTTAATATCATTGCCGGTACTGCCTTCCCGGCTTTTGTCCAAGATTATCCTCAGCTTCTCGAGATTTTTTCTGAACGTGGGTTTTTCTTCGCCGTCCACGGTACGGACAGTTTTTTCTTCATCCGCCTTTCTTCTGCTTCTTGCGTTATAGATGCCGCGGTACTTCTCAAAAATCGATCTGAAATCGAACCCCCCTGAGTTTTGCGCTTCTTCAGTCAGTACCTCCGCATCCTCGCCGATTTCCACGTTGGTGAGGAATTCGACGGACTTCTGCGTGGTGGCGATCAAAACGTAACTTTTCCCCGCCCTTACAAGATGCAGCCTCTTGTCCGGGCTCAGCATCACCGTCTCGATTATGCTTATGTTCCTGCCCTGCATCGATTTTGCCTGCTTGCGTCCGATATACCTTGTAGTGACATATGTAAGGAACAGCAAAGCAGTGAAACCGATCAGCAACAGGATTATCTGCAGAACTGTTTTTATGTCGAATTGCATCATTAACCCCCGGCCTGCAAGCGACTTTCCTCACCGGCTGTCCAGCCTGTACCGGTCATTTCACCGGCTTTTCAGCCCAGCACCTTCTTTACTGCTTCTATGACCCTCTCTGCCTGGAATGGCTTGACTATGAAATCCCTTGCACCTGCCTGTATCGACTCAATGACCATGGCCTGCTGGCCCATGGCCGAACACATGATAACCTGTGATTCGGGATTTATCTTGCGGATCTCTCTGACTGCCTCTATACCATTGACTTCGGGCATCGTGATATCCATTATCACAAGGTCCGGCATCAGTTCCCTGTATTTTTCGATAGCCCGGCTTCCGTTCTCTGCTTCTCCTATAACTTCATACCCGTTCTTGGTCAAGATGTCTCTGATCATCATCCTCATAAATGCTGCATCATCAACAATCAAGACGGTCTTTCCCATAAAATCTCTCTCCTTGTGTGTAGTGAGTCGAATATTATGTTATTTTCCCGCTCTTTCATGTATATTTATGTTAACATTTCGCAGATATATAATCAAGGCATATTTTTGCTACAGGCGCTTGCTGGGATCTGCGATATCGGTTATCCTGACGCCGAAGCTCTCGTCGATGACAACGACTTCTCCCTTGGCTATCTGCTTCCCGTTCACCAGGATGTCCACCGGTTCGCCGGCCAGTTTGTCGAGTTCTATTATGGATCCCGGGCTGAACTCCAGTATATCCTTGATCAGTTTCTGCGTCCTTCCGAGCTCTACCGTGATCTGCAGCGGCACATCCATGATGATACTGATATTGTTCTTGTCCAGCACGATCCTTTCTTCCTCGAAACTCTGGAACTGGGCAGGCTGTACATTCACAGGCTCCCTGTGCTGCTGCGTTTCGCGCTGCCCGTATCCATTATCGTACTGGGGAGTGTTGTAATATATCTGCTGTGCCTGCTGGGGCTGGCTGTAAGGCTGCTGTGCCTGCGGCTGCTGGCCCGGGGACCCGGGAACAGCAGGCTCTGTCGCTGCCTGCAAACCTCCGTCGCCGGGATCGGCAGGTTTCGAGGGCTGTACGATTTCATCCGGGATTTCGTATGTGCCGCTGTCCGTTTCGGTGTTCAGCAGCGAGCCGACCATTTCCTTCGCGAAGGCGATCGGTATGATCTGCATTATCTCGCTGTCCACGAGCTCGCCTATTACCATCTTGAAAGCTACTTTCACGACCTTTTCGTTGTCGTCGAGCAGGCCGGCCTCAGCCATGTTATCCGCGTTGAAAATGAATGCCTTGGGAGGTGAGATGTCAATCCTTTTGTCGAACACAGAGGACATCGAAGTGGAAGCCGATCCCACCATCTGGTTCATAGCCTCGCTTATAGCACTCAGGTGCAGTTCAGTGAGGCCGCCCTCGGTATTCGACCCGTCGCCTCCCATCATCAGGTCAGTTATGACCTTCACGTCATGCTCCTTCAATATGAGCAGGTTCGTCCCTACCAGGCCGTTGGTGTATTCCACCCTCACTCCTACATGCGACTGTGAGTACTGCGTGGATATTTCCTTCCACGTGCACACCGTTACCTTGGGAGTCGTTATCGTCACTTTCTGCCCAAGAAGTGCAAACAATGTCGTGGCCGATGTACCCATGCTTATGTTGCCTATCTCTCCAAGGGCATCAACTTCCTGCGGATCGAGGTTTTCTCCGCCGGCGCTTTCCGACACCGCTCCTTTCAGCAATGCATCTATTTCAGCCTGTGATAACATGTCACCCATCACTCTTCCTCCTTCTTCACGACCCGTGTTATCCTGACAGCCGTCCTGTTCTTCTTTACGCCGGGGATACCATAGAACTTCAGGAGGTCGCCTACACGAACCTCAAGTTCGTCATTTACACCAGTATCCAGCGCAAGCACATCTCCCGGCTGCAGTTCAAGAACATCCCTGACCGTTACGGTCGTCCTGCCCAGTACCGCCCTGACGGGAACATAGGTGCTCTGAACTCCCTTTTCGATATCCCGTTTCATCTCAGGCGTGGCTTCCTTCTCGATGGTGGAAAACCAGAACCTGGTACTGAGCTTCGAAACTATCGGTTCGACCACCATGTGGGGTATGCATATGTTCATCATTCCGTCTACTTCGCCGACATGCGCGTTCAATGTTATAAGGGCTACCGTTTCATTCTGCGCGACTATCTGGGCATACTGCGCATTGGTCTCTATCTTGTCGAGCCTTGGCCTTATCGACAGGACATTTTCCCACGGCTCACGCATCAGGTTCAGCATCTGTATCATGATCCTCTCGATTATGGCCAGTTCGATCTCGGTAAACTCCCTGATCCTTTCCAGCGAAGATCCCCTGCCGCCGAGGATCCTGTC
>DGEQ01000074.1:21126-21717 GCA_002386045.1 Hungateiclostridiaceae bacterium UBA3922
ACCGAGTTGCTGAAGTCACTGTAAGGCAGTGCTTCCACTGACACGACATCGACCTGCACCAGCGTCCTGAGGTAGCCTGTCAGGAAGTTCGTTATCAGCCTTGCATAGTTGTCGTAAATGATGTTGAGCGTCTTGATATGGTCCTTCGCGAATTTGCTGGCCCTGCGGAAGTCGTGGACCTTTACTTTCTTTTCCTGCGTGGTGGACTGTATCTCCTGGGCATTTATCTCGCCGGAGCTCAACGCCTTTAAAAGATCATCTATCTCATTCTGTGAGAGAATGTCCCCCATAAAAACCACCTCCCGTCTCAGATCCGGATAGCCGGACGGACTACTGGAACAGCCATTCAGAAAAGATGACCCTGTACACGATATTCTCCGGCCTGTCCAGACCTTCGTTCAGCAGGCTGTTGATCTGGTCGGCAAGCTCCTCCTTTGCCCTGTCGAGCATCTCAACATCCTTGATTTCATCAACGGTCCGACTCATGAAGAACCTTACCACAAGCTCCTGTATCTCTTCCTTTTTAGCATTTATGAGCTCTTCAACGACAACCTTCTTGTTGCTTTTCAGAGTCCTGTAACATTTCAGCGT
>DGEQ01000074.1:21998-23283 GCA_002386045.1 Hungateiclostridiaceae bacterium UBA3922
ATACCCGGCCAGGGCGGCAAGCGAAAGAGCAAGGACTGCTACTATCACGATGAGAATGAAGAATGTGCTCTTGGACTCCAAACCTTATGCCCCCTCTGTCTTTTGTGTATCTGCACAGAACCTGATGCTTCCCTCGAATTCTATGACCTTCCTGATGACTTCATCGACAGATTCCCTGCAGACGTATTTCTTTCCATCGACCGTGGTAATGACCGTATCAGGCGTGGCCTCCACAGTCTCTATCAAATCGCTGTTAAGGACATAAACCGAGCCGTTTAACCTGGTCAGTTTAATCATAATATTTTTACCCCAAAAACTCAATAGTTTTTCATAAAACGGCAATTTTCGCGCTTTTTATGAAAAATTTATCGAGTTTTCTCCTTTCCTGCATATTTCATGAGTGCTCCTCCCGGCCGTCTGTCGCCATGCAGCAAACCCGGTATCTCCGGTGTCTATATGCTGTTGTCCTCCGTACCGGAAGGAGCACTTCGCTGCGCTCTTCACCGGCTCTTCCAGCCTTACGCCGTACCTTTCAGGATGTCAGGTCAGCCGTCAGCATTGCTATCATTATCTCTTCAGGCTCACCAGTTCCTGCAGCATCTCATCCGATGTGGTTATGATGCGGCTGTTGGCCTGGAAACCCCTCTGCGTGATGATCATTTCAGTGAACTCCTTCGACAGGTCCACGTTGGACATCTCCAGGGTGCCGGGGTTCAGTGTGCCGGTACCGCCGGAACCGGGCTTTACGGCCTTGAATTCGCCGGAGTTGGTAGTCGGGATGTACATGTTGTCGCCGACCTTCTGCAGACCGGCCGGGTTCTCGAAGTTCGAGAGCGCTATCAGGCCGAGCGCCTGCTGCTGCCCGTTGTCATATATGCCGGTGATCACGCCGTCGGAACCGACACTGAACGACACGAGGCTTCCTGAAGGATATCCGTCGACACTCTGCGGTTTTACCGAGTTGTCTGCTGCAAAGGAAGTCAGCTTTGAAAAATCGAACACTACCTCGAACTCGCCTGTGCCGGACTCGTTCGTCGTGCCGTCACCGGGCTCGAACGTCACGGTTGCCGACTGCCCGGAACTAATTATCCCTTCATCGTCAAAGACCAGCTGCGTTTCATCAGGAAGCGTCACCGTGATGTCCCCGTCGGTCACTATTTCCCACTGCCATGTCGAAGTAGAATCATCAGCTTCGACTTTCCAGAACCGTACATTTATCTTGTAATCGTTACCGAGCTTGTCATATATGGTCATAGGCATAATGAATACCTGGTCTTCTGTCGGG
>DGEQ01000074.1:23455-34708 GCA_002386045.1 Hungateiclostridiaceae bacterium UBA3922
GGGGCATCGCTGCATCGAGATTGCCCGCGAGTTGGGCCCTCGATGTCGCCTTTGCGGATATGATCCTCTTGTTCCTGTACGCATCGGAATAAAGGTTTATCGGCTCTATCGGCTTTTCCGTGTCGAACTCTCCGCTGCCGTCGTTCTTGAGCGCCTGCCAGCCATAAACGTTCATCCCGCTGCCGGTTACAAGGTTGCCGAGCTTGTCGATGGTGAAGTTACCGGCTCTGGTGAACCTGAACGTGTCATTTACGCCGCCCCTGCAGATGAAGAAGCCGTCACCCTCGATCGACAGGTCAGTAGGGTTGTCCGTCCTTTGTACGCTTCCTCTCGTGGTGATTGTGTCGACTGCCCCCACGCCGAGGCCCAGACCTATCTGCATCGGGTTCGTCCCGCCCCTGCCTGTGATCGGGTCAGGTGCGCTGGCACCCTGCAGTGTCTGGCTGAATATTTCCTGGAATGTCACTCTTCCTGATTTAAAACCAACCGTGTTGACATTCGCCACATTATTGCCTATTACGTCCATCTTCGTCTGATGTGCCCGAAGGCCGGACACACCGGAAAACATAGATCTCATCATAAAGCATTCTCGACCTCCTTCGAAATTCTACATCCCGTCCGTCGTTCAGGGATGTCCAGCCTCCCGAAAGGGTCCGGCTGTTATATTATCACTGCTCCGTCAATGTTCGTGAATACGTTTTCTCTGAGTTCATTGCTGTTTACGGCCGTTATTACCGTCCTGTTCCTGGTGTTGATAACGAACGCCAGGTCATCCATCAGGACGAGCGTATCCTTTACCCCTTTGGACTCGGCTCTCGCAACTGCTTCCCTCATCCTGTCCTTCTGGGCGGGCGACAGGCTGATGTTCCTGGATCGCAGCCGGTATTCCGCATGCTTTGAGAATTTTATCTCATAACTTTCCTGCTGCTTCTGCCTCAGGATGCTGTCGAAACTTACGGCTGCAGTGTCCTGTCCCGTGTCAGTCCTGCCTGTCCTGACCGGCCGGACGGTTACCGGGCTCCCGGTGATTACCGGTCTGCCGATGCGGTTTCCTGTGTTGTCAATTACCATCTCCATCACCATCCTGTCCGTCAGCCGGCGTGCCTTCGCTGTCGTCCACGGCATCGGCACCGTTTCCGCCTGCCTGCGGCGGTCCGTCGTCGGTTCCTCCTGGAGCGCCCGTGCCGTTGCCTCCTCCATTTCCTTCCGACGGCTTCCTTATGTTGGTTATACTGTCAAGAGGCACGTGGACTTCGTTCAGCACCGCTTTTATGCCGCCCCTGTCGTCGAATTCCAGCGAGGCGATCTTGGCAGTCACGGGAACACGTTTCCCGGTGGAGCTGTCCCTAATCACGATATCGATATATTCGCCGTTCTCATGTGCGGTGATCAGCCTGTTCCTCACGTATTCGACATCGGTCGTCTTTATCGCGGTGTTCAGTCCGGCTATCTCGACGCTCACGCCGTCCAGAACGGCATAATCTTCATAGATACCTCTCTGCAGCGATCTTACTGTCCCGCTGACCTTGATCATGTCGCCGTCAAGCGGATTGTAAACGATACCGTTGACAAGGCTGCCGATAAGGCCCGTGAACTGTGCAAGGTTGCTCCATGAAGAATATGTCCCTTCAGTTACCTCGATAATGTCTTCCACCGGCACCTCCCTGCCGCGGACGACTACGTAATATTTCCCGCCGGAATACGTGACGCTCGTCACATCTCCTGCTACTTCAGTGACTTCTCCGGTCGAGTGATCCTTCACATAGGCAACGATGCTTTTCCCCAAAAGGCTGTATGCCTTCGTAGCGGTAAAGCTCGTGTTCAGGTTCTGCATCTGCTCAAGCGCACTGAACTGGGCCATCTGCGCGATGAATTCCTTGTCGTCCGTCGGGTTGAGCGGGTCCTGGTATCTCAGCGAAGTCACGAGGAGGTTGAGAAAATCGTCCTTCCCAAGCTCGCCTGTATCCCTGCTGCCGATCCTTGATTCATTTTCCCTGATTATCTGCTCTATCGTTTTCTGATAGGTCACTGCATCTACGCTCATCCATTCACCTCCTATGCCGTCAGGTTTATCGTGCTGCCCTGCCACATCCAGGGATCGATCATCCCCACAGTTTCAGCCGGCAGCGATGTTTCGGCCGTCATTGCAGCAGCCGGCCGTGCCGCGCCTTTGGACCGCACACCGGCAAGCAATCTGTCCTGCGGCCCGTTTTCCCGCTCCTGTCGGCCGTCCTGCCTGACCGATACGCTGAGATCCTGCACGACGATCCCCTGTCGTTCAAGCGATTCCTTCAGCATCTGCATGTTGGATTCCAGCAGCCTCTGCACCTGCAGATTATCCGCCGTGAATTTCGCCATGACCGTGCCGTTCTCGGCGACTACTTTCAGCGATAACCTTCCGAGGCTATCGGGCTTCAGTTCGATGACCATTTCTGATTTGCCGCGTTCCAGTATCACGGAAACCTTTTCGGCTACCTGGCTGATGATCTGCCTCGCAGATACCGGCTGGTCAGCCTGTCTCCCGGCCGCAGTCTGCGTCACCGCATCGGGTCCGTGACTGTTTTGCTGTACTGCGGCCATCCCGGCATCTGTCATCTCTCTTTCATGCATTGCCTCGGTGTCCTGATGCAGTGCGGGTTTTTGCACTGACCCGTCACCGGCCTCCGGGTCGGTTCCGTCAGTCCCGGATCCTTCCATGGCTGCTTCCACCCTGCTGTCGGCTGGCACTGCTTCATCGCCGGGCTGTACTGCCTCCGCCGTGGTGCCGGTGCCGTCCCCTGGCGCATTGCTCCTGGCAGCCTGCGCTTTCCCGGGCAATCCTGTCACCGCATTTCTGACTCCTTCATCAGCAACATCGCCGTCAGCATCGAGCCCCGCAGCAAACTCGTCCGGTTTCCCGAGGATTCCTGCACGGATCCTGCCGGAAATCTCCGGTGCAGATTCAAGCGCATCACGTACTGCCTCCTCAAATCCCGCGGCATCCCGGACCAGGCCGGCCTGCGTATTTCCTCCCGGCAGCACCTCGCCTGCACCAGCGGCCGTATCTGCCGTATCATGCAGCCCGACAGCATCCCCGATTAGCCGCATCAGTTCCGCAAGGGCATCTTTCTGCTCCGCATCAGGTCCCAGGAGTTCCGAAAGTCTGGCTGCTGTTTCGGCAAAACCTGCCCGGGCCGACAATACATCTTCCGGGATGCCCAGCGAAGCCAGGATCTCCTTCAGCATCGTCCTGTCCAGGCCGGTCAGCTGTGCCAGGACCTCCAGCATGTCGGAAAACCCGGTCCGCCTGTTGACTTCTTCACGGAATCCTCCATCCATATCCGCGGCTTCGGCCTTCTTTCCGTTCCGCGTTTCTGATAGGGTCTCCCTTCTTATCCTTTTGCAAGTCAGGTCCTGCGGTCTGTTCAGTCGTTCTTCGGAAGAAATACCAGATGGCTCGCTGCGCCCGATCCGGTCCGTCCGGCTTATGCCTGGCCTGTTCTGTGCCCTGGACAGGGCCATTTCGAACACTTTTCCGAATCCGGCCGCACCTGCCGTGTTACTGCGGTACTGGCTTCTGCCGCACCTAGCTGCGGGAACATCCATGCCTGCTGCGATACTGGAGCTGAATACCTGTGTGAACTGCAATTCCTCACCTCCTTTCAACAGACTGATATGTCATCCCCCTCTGTAAAGTTCATTGAGCTTCTCAGTCACCCTGGCTGCAAAATCGGGGGACATTTCCTGCAGTATCTCCGCAGCCTGTTTCCTGTTCATGGCTTTCAGCGTTTCAGCTATCAGGTCCAGTTTCGACGTGCCCATCTGCTCGAAAATGGCTGCCGCCGAATCCGCGTCCATCTCCGCATAGACCTGGGCGAACTTTTTCACGTTATCATCCGTCTGCTGCTCCACGATGACAGATTCATATATGGCCGCGGCATTCTCCGGCTCGATGGACTCGAAATACTCTGTAAAGGCTTCCCTGTCGCCGCTTGCGATCGCCCTGTCGAGTTGCTTCTTCAACTCCTCCAGTTGCTTTTCCTTTTCAGCAACGGCAGCTTCACGTTCATCCAGTTCCTGCAGCTTTTCAGCGGCTTCCTGGATAAGCCTGTCATAATCTTCCTTGTACCTGCTCAGCTCATCAGCCCTCGCATCGGCCTGCGCAAGCTGCTCCTTTAGCTTTTCAGTCTCATCCCTGAATTCGAGATATTTCTCGCGGATCTCATCCCGGGTCATGTATTTCGGATTGAGAGGATCAGGCGGTTCCGGCAGTGCCAGCTTGAGAAAAGGGATCGACTTTATCGAGGAATAATGCCTTTCAGTCACACCGCCGATGTTGTTGTAGACGATAAAATAGAAAACGGCGCCGAAAGCAGCGACGATGATGATCACATCCAGGATGATCATGCCTGCCGTGAAGAATTTGCTTCTCTTTTTCTTCCCATCCTTATTTACAGTGCTTCCATCCGGTTTGGCCGCCATTTTCAGTCTCCCGTATCGCTATCGCTGTAATTGTAGCTAACGATTTCGTCATTGGTTTTCTGTTCGAGCTTCTTCTGATCAAGGAGGAATTCCTCGTATTGCCTGTCTTTCAGCTTTTCGAGTATCTTCCTGTCCTTCATGGCCTTTACGAGCTCTTCTCTAACTTTATCGACATATTGAGCGGCAATATTTACATTTTCTTTTTGTGTCCGGATCCTGGAATTGAGCACTGAAAGGTATTCGTTGAATTCTACCAGTTCATGGACAGTCGTTTTCCTGGTCTTTTCATTGAACTCCCTGACAGTGTCATCATGCTTGTTTTCCAGTTCGGACAATTTGCGCTCTTCAGCCTGCAGCTTCCGCATGGCGGCCGCCAGTTCGTTCTTTACACTGTCTTCTTTCTGCTTCCTGAGATCCAGGACTGACTGGAGCTTGAATATGAACCTTGCCATTATTCTCTCCTGCGGGGTTTTTCAGGATCTTGTGAGATCCGGTGATCAGAGATGTGTATGTCGGTCATCGGAGGATTTCCTGCAGCATGTCGATGATCTCATCGAAACCGAAGCGTTCCTCCGTCGACTGCCGGATGAAGCCAAATATCCTGTCTATCAGGCTTATGGCATGGTCGATCTTTTCGTTGCTGCCTTTCACATATGCTCCTATGTTTATCAGGTCCTCAGCGTCCCTGTATACGGCAAGGGCTTCCTTGACCCCGGCGGCAGCTTCCTTGTGACCGTCAGTGATGATATCGGGCATGACACGGCTCACGCTGGCAAGTACGTCGATGGCCGGGTACTGGTTCCTGTTGGCAAGCGAACGCGAAAGCACGATGTGGCCGTCAAGTATGCTCCTTGCTGTATCCGTTACCGGTTCGGTCATATCGTCACCGTCCACCAGGACCGTATAAAGCCCGGTGATCGAACCTTTCTCTGAATTACCGGCCCTTTCGAGCAGTCTTGGCATGATCCCGAACACTGACGGCGTATATCCTCTCGATACCGGGGGCTCTCCCGTGGCAAGCCCGATTTCCCTTTGCGCCATCGCAAAACGTGTAAGTGAATCCATCATCAGCAGCACATCTTTTCCCTGGTCCCTGAAATATTCCGCGACGGCTGTCGCAATGAACGCTCCCTTGAGCCTGACGAGAGCCGGCTGGTCCGAAGTGGCCACAACGACGACAGAACGGGACAGTCCTTCCTCTCCAAGGTCTTTCTCTATGAATTCCCTTACTTCCCTGCCGCGTTCTCCTATCAGTGCGATCACGTTCACATCGGCCCTGGTGTTCCTCGCTATCATGCCCATGAGCGTGCTCTTGCCAACGCCGCTGCCGGCAAAAATACCGATACGCTGGCCTTTGCCTACCGTCAGAAGGCCGTCTATCGCTTTGACCCCAAGCGGCAGCGGTTCTGTTATCCGTTTTCTGTTCAGGGGATGAGGCGGATCGTTGTCGATCGGGTAATATTTCTCATGCCTTAACGGACCTTTACCGTCGATCGGATGACCAAGCCCGTCCAGGACGCGGCCCATAAGATCCATGCCGACGCCGGCCCGGAGGGTGGAATCGGAAGCGACCACGAGATTGCCCGGTCCCACCCCCGACATATCCCCAAGGGGCATCAGCAGCACTTTGCTGTCCCTGAAACCGACGACTTCCGTCTGTATGACCTTTTTCCCCCTTGATGCATACAGTTTGCAAAGTCTGCCTATATCTGCCTCGGGACCGTCGGACTCTATAGTAAGGCCAACGACCTTGGACACTCTTCCGAAATACTTGACAAAACTTGATTTATCAAGCAGGTTATGGTATCTCTGAAGGTTTATCTGCACCGCGGGAACCTCCCCGGGGCTTATCTGCCCTCATATTCCTCTTCCAGCGCCTCCTCGATCTTGTCAAGGCGCGTGTCGGCTCCTGCATCGATGCTGCCGAGCGGAGTTTCGATGATGCAGTCGCCGGGTTTCATTGATGCATCCGGCTTTATCTCCGCCTCATCAGCGCCCTCGGCAAGCTGTGCCAGCCTTTCCGTATTCTCGCTGAGGTAGTCGTAGTCTTCCGGTGAGACCCTGATGACGGCGCCTTTCTTTTCGGAACATTCAGCCAGCGCGCTGCTCACCAGTTGGATTATTACGTCCCTGTTTGTCGTCAGTTCGCCGGCAACTGCCTTGCGGGCTATCTTCACCGCAAGTTCGAGTATATCTTTTTCCATGCCAGCCAGGATCTTTTCATATTCCTCGGCAGCGTCCTGCCTGATTTTCCCGGCCTCCTCCAGCATGGACCTGCTTTGCGCGGCAGCAGCGTCCATCCCTTCAGCATAGCCCTTCTGCCATGCCTCCTCTTCGATGGCCCGGGCTTCTTCCTCGGCCCTGGCCCTCGCCTCTTCGATCAGACGTTCTGCCTCTGCCCTTGCCTCGGCAATAATGGCTTCCGCCTTTTTTTCCGCTCTTTTCAGCAATTCCTCGGGGCTGGTCTCAGTTGGACCTTCCTCAGCACCTTCAAGTTTGTCGTCAGCTTCATCGACGAACTTCATCAGGTCGTCGGGCAGCTTTACCTGGTAAGGCCTTCCGTACGTGATCTGGTTGTTTTTGAAGACCCTGTTATACAATTATTTCATCTCCTCCGCCCCTGGATATGATGATCTCGCCCGCATCTTCGAGCTTCCTGATGATGTTCACGATCTTCTGCTGCGCTTCTTCAACATCTTTCAGCCTTACAGGTCCCATGTACTCAATGTCTTCCCTGATCATTTCAGCAAGCCTCTTCGACATGTTAGAGTAGATGACTTTCTGCACTTCTTCCGTGGCACCCTTCAGCGCTACAGCGAGCAGGTTGTTGTCCACTTCGCGCAGGAACCTCTGGATCGAACGGTTGTCCAGCGTGAGGATATCTTCGAATACGAACATCCTCTTCCTGATCTCTTCTGCAAGATCGGTATCTTCGATCTCCAGTGTCTCCATTATGTATTTCTCCGTACCCCTGTCGACAGTGTTGAGTATGTTGACTATCGCCTGCACGCCGCCTGCGGCGGTGAAATCCTCGGTCACAAGCGACGAGAGGTTCTTTTCGAGTATCCTCTCGACTTCCTTTATGATTTCGGGAGAAGTCCTGTCCATCACGGCAATGCGCCTTGCCACATCGGCCTGCTTGTCCTGGGGCAGGGACGCAAGCACCGCTGCCGCCTGCTGTGGCTTGAGATACGCGAGGATCAGCGCTATCGTCTGCGGATGCTCCTTTTGTATGAAGTTGAGCAGTTGTGCAGGGTCGGCTTTCCTGACGAACTCGAACGGCCTTACCTGCAGCGACACGGTCAGCTTGTTGATGACATCGAGCGCTTTCTGCGTACCCAGCGCCTTTTCCAGGATCTCCTTGGCATAGCTGATGCCGCCCTCGGCGATATATTCCTGGGCAAGACATATCTGGTAGAACTCCTCGAGGACCTTTTCCTTTTCCTCTGGAGTGACCGTCCTTATATTAGCGATCTCGAGAGTAAGCTGTTCTATCTCCTCTTCCTTGAGATGCTTGAATATCTCGGCCGACCTCTCGGGGCCAAGCGATATGAGGAGCATCGCAGCTTTCTCCCGGCCAGTCCTTTCAGTTTTCGAACCGGATATCCTAGCCATGGCGAACTACCTCTCGTGTTACTTCATGCTTCGTCTTTAAGCTATCTATGCTTCAGCCGTCAGGCATCCCAGTCTTCCGAAAGCCAGTTCCTCAGCAGTTGAGCAACCAGGTCCGGCTTCTGCCTGACGAACTTTTCGATCTGTCTCTTTATTTCCGATCTTTCTTCCAGTTCTATCTCCGGCAGCGGCCCTTCGTCCTCCGGGACCACGAATCTCGGCCCGCCGCCTGCCGTCACCGCGACCGGCTCTTCTTCCGCCTTCTTCCTCGGGATGCCTGCGATGAGCATGCCGATGACAAGAAGCAGCATCAGCGCAAAGAAGCCGTAATCGTTCACCAACTGCCTGATTTTGTCCGCCGTGGTTTCTTCGACCGTTTCCAGCGGCGCAAGCTTGAACTTGCTTATGGATATATTTCGTGCCGGTATCCCGGTGGCAGTGCTCAATGCCAGCCTTACATCATTGATGAACTCATCGCTGAGACCTGAGTCGTCATTCACCCTTCGTCCGTACCAAAATGTCAGCGTCAGGCCTGACTCCTCAGGGATCATCTTGCCGGTCGCCTTTTCATGCTCACTCAGCATCTCATCGTAACCGTAGTTGATCTCCTCGTGGACATTCGAATACTCCGAAGCTCCCTCGTCGCCCATCTGGTATGTCGGAGCATTGGCTCCTCCCGGGTTCGTGCCCAGCCCGGGCTCACCGCCGGTGCCGGCATTCTTCACTTTCTCTTCACTTATACTGCTGCTGATCACAGCGCCGCCTTCCATGCCCTCCGGATTAGCTATCCTCTTGATCTGTGACTTTTCCTTGTCGAAATCCAGGGTGACATTCGCTACCACCGTCAACGTATCGAAGTAGTCGGACTGCCCTGCTCCAAAAATGTCCATGACTTTCTGCTGCAGTTCGATTTCCCTCTTTTTCCGCATTTCTTCCTGGCTGTTGGCAGCGTTTATCGATTCATCTGCATGTGCCGGGTTCAGGATATTGCTGTTGTTGTCGACCACGGTCACGTCTTTGGGGTCGAGGTTCTCGACGCTCCTGGACACAAGCATCACTATTCCCTGTACCTGTGCCTGCGTCAGCTTTTCCCTCGGCCTCACCATTACATACGCAGTCGGCCTCGGCTGCTCGTTGCTGGCGTTGAGGAATATGGATCTCTCGGGCACGGCAAGCGTTACAGCCGCTTCTTCAATATTGTCAAGCATTTCCAGCTTTGCTTCGAGATCTGATATTTTCTGGTGCTTCCAGATCTGCTCCCTGTCTTTCTGCGTTGTTGTCAGTCCGATGCTTGAAATGGCGTCTGCAAACGTAAATCCTTCCTTTGGATAGCCTGACTGCGCCAGCAGGATCTGGGCCCTGTTGTTGTCTTTTTTGTCGATGATGATGGAAGTACCGTCGTTGCCGGCCTCATTCCAGATGCCGTTCTCGTTGAGGATGTTGATCATCTCACCGATCTGCTTCCTGTCTGTACTCGTGAACAGGACTATCCTCTGGGGCCTTGTGAGTATTATTATAGAAATGGTGACTGCAACGACTACGACAGCAGAAGTTATATAAAGACGGGTCTTCTGGGATTTGTCAAGGCTTCCCCAGAATTCCCTGAACTGATCGAGATACTTCTTTATGAATTCCGGCACAGTTTCACCACCCTGCAACAATTTTTATCATTTGTGGATCATCCATGTCCTTATATGTGTCATAGGCCGTGTCTCCGTTTTTGCCGGGAGTCCGGCCTCTTTATATCTGCATCCTCATTATCTCGTTATATGCATCCAGCAGCTTGTTTCTTATCTGTAAAGTGAACTGCAGCGCTATGTTCGCCTTTTCCCCGGCCAGCATGACCTGGTGTATATTGTCGGTCCGGCCCGCGGCAAAATCATCTGCAAGCCTGTCGACTTCCAGCAGCAGGTCATTGGTCCTGTAAAGAGCCAGTTTCAGGTAATCTGCGAACGGTATCGCGCCTGGATTCCCGGTCTTGCTTCCTGTTTCAAGTATTGAATGCGATGGTGCAAGGGAATCTGCCGTACCCACCTTGAAAGCCATCGATCCACCGCCCTTTCGCCTGTTCGTCGTATCATTTTCAACCGCCTGTCAACTCTGTCCTGTTATCATCTTCCGATTTCCAGCGCTTTCATTGCCATGCTCTTGGTCGTGTTCATTGCCGTCACGTTGGCCTCGTATGCCCTTGTCGCCGAAATCATGTTGACCATTTCCGTCACGACGTCCACATTGGGCATTTCAACGTATCCGTCCTCGTCAGCGTCCGGATGTCCCGGATCATATACCCTTCTGAACGGGCTCGTATCCTCGGCTATCGCCGAGACCTTGACGCCCTTGCCGAGATACCTGGCCTTGCTGCTTTCGCTCAGGTATTCTGAAAACGGTATCCCGTCGGAACTCTCCCTGAAAATCACGACTCTCCGCCTGTATGGCGTGCCGTCTTCCGTTCTCGTGGTGTTCGCATTGGCAATATTCTGGGAGATTATGTCCATGCGCAGTCTTTGTGCCGTCAGTGCAGATGCACCGATATCAAGCGCGCCGAAATAGCTCATGCATTATCTCCTCCCCTCGTTTATCACGGTCCTGAGCCTCTGGTATGAACTGCTTATGCTCTGGACAAGTGTATTATAGCGGATGTTGTTCTTTGCCATCTCGGCCATTTCCGCTTCGATGTCCACGTTGTTGCCGTCCAGCCTCGTGCTGAGCTCTCTGTGGTCCTTGACTATCCTTATTTTAGCTTTTTCATTGTTCTTTCCTATGGGGATATGCCTGCTGTGGGTCGTATTGCCTTTGAACCCGCTTTTTTCAGATGCGCCCTGCAGATATTCCTCGAAGGCAACAGAAGATTTTTTGTAGCCTGGTGTATCCACGTTCGCTATGTTCTGTGCGATGACCTCGTTACGTATCCAGGCCGCATCAAGAGCTTTTTCACGCAGTCTAAGGCTGCTGGTCAGCTTATCGAACATTTGACCCTTCTCCTTTGTAAAGAATATCGTGACCGAACATAACCGGGCATATATTATTTCGACATAATATGCCTGATTCCTTTAGCGTTTTCCCTGGATGCATCACGCACAGACATTATATTCCATTGAGTAAATTTTAGCATATCAAAAAAGTATTTACAACTATATAATGTGCCTTTGCGTCGATAATGTCAATATATTGTATCGAATT
>DGEQ01000074.1:34870-46108 GCA_002386045.1 Hungateiclostridiaceae bacterium UBA3922
TATATTGTATCGAATTGCCGCATTTTGTAAGTATCCGGCATGTTTTCTTCCATTTTCATCAACATCAACAAATGGCCGGACGGTCGATCCGGCGCATGTGTTACAGCCTTTCCTCGATTTTGTTATAGCCTTTCCTCCATTTTAAGCTTTTCTATCCGGTCCAGTGCGATCTCCGCCATGACCCGGTGTTTCTCGCTCTTTTTCCTTATCCGCTGTTCAGGCGCCCGGATCAGTCCGAAGCTCGCATTCATCGGCTGGAGCCTGCCAAGTGAGTTGCCGGAAACGTACGCGGCCAATGAACCGATAGCCGTGTTATCGGGGAATACCACCGGCCTTTCGCCGAGGCATTGCCTTGCGGCGTTGATTCCTGCGACCAGGCCCGAGGACGCTGATTCGACATAACCTTCCACTCCCGTGATCTGCCCGGCGAAATACAGGTCGGGCATCGATCTCATCCTGTAGGTCGCATCCAGCAGGCCCGTCGAATCGATGTATATGTTCCTGTGCATCACGCCGTACCTGGCAAATTCAGCATTTTCAAGCCCGGATATCAGGCGGAACACTCTTTTCTGTTCCGGCCAGCGCAGGCGTGTCTGGAATCCTACCATATTGTAAAGCGTGCCGGCCCTGTTGTCCTGCCTGAGCTGCACCACCGCATAGGGCTCTTTCCCCGTCGCGGGATCGATGAGGCCGACAGGTTTCATGGGACCGAACCTCAGCGTATCCGGTCCGCTTGCAGCCATGCTTTCAACAGGCATGCATCCGCTGAAAAGTATCATCTTTTCAAATTCATTTACTGGTACAGTCTCTGCATTCACAAGCTCGTGCCAGAACATTTCGTACCGTTCCCGGTCCATCGGACAGTTGATATAGTCATCCGTCCCCTTTCCGTAGCGCGATGCCCGGAATGCTTTCGTCATGTCGATGGACTCATATGTGACTATCGGCGCCGCGGCATCATAAAAATAGAGGCTGTCTCTGCCCGTGATCCTCATTATTTCCGCGGCAAAGGCATCAGAAGTCAGCGGCCCGGTTGCTATCACGGTGATTCCGTCCCCTGGCAGGCTGGTGATTTCTTCGTTATACACGCTTATGCCGGGATGGTTTTTCACCGCCTCGGTGACAGCTTTTGAGAAACCTTCCCTGTCGACTGCCAGTGCGCCTCCGGCCGGAAGCCGCGTTTCATCAGCGCATTTCATGATGAGGGAGTCCAGCCTTCTCATTTCTTCTTTCAGCAGTCCGACTGCATTGGTCAGGCTGTCGGAACGCAATGAATTGCTGCAGACCAGTTCTGCAAACGTTTCCATCCTGTGTGCAGGCGAGAATTTTTTCGGCTTCATCTCGAAAAGCCTTACCCGCACTCCTCTTTTTGCCGCCTGCCATGCCGCCTCGCAGCCGGCAAGCCCGGCACCTATCACGTTTATATATCTTTCAGTCAAGCGCAGGCCCTCCCGCTGTTATAAACACGTTTTCGCGCATTGTCTCATCTTGTCATGAATACTGCAAAACCATCAGATGCACATAATCCGGTCCGGATACGCATGCGTCCGGCAGATCCGTACCGCCGTCATTCATCGCCGTCCCCGGCCTCTTCTTCCTTCTTTTTCTTTTCGGGGCTTTTTGTGAAACCGCATGCTTCACTGCTGCATACAAGCGTGACTTTCCTGCCGGAATACTTCTTTACCATGAAGTTCCCGCATTGGGGGCACATCTCGCCTGATGGCATATCCCATGACATGAAGCCGCACTCGGGATAATTCTCACACCCGAGATAGCTCTTCCTTGTTCTCGTCTTCTTTATCAGCACCTTGCCGCCGCAAAGCGGGCAACTGACCCCTGCCTCCTCGAGTATCGGCTTTGCATTCCTGCATTCCGGGAAGCCCGGACAGGCCAGGAACCTGCCATACCGTCCCGTTTTGATAACCATGTTCCTGCCGCATTTTTCACATATGACGTCGGTCACTTCATCGGGTATTTCTACATTCTCGATTTTCGTTTCCGCCTCCTTCAGCGTCTTCTCGAATGGTACGTAGAACTCTCTCATGAGTTCGACCCACTGCTTGTTTCCTTCTTCCACGTCATCCAGTTTTTGTTCGAGCTGTGCCGTGAACTGTATGTCCACTATGTCGCTGAAGTTGGTCTTCATTATATCATTTACTATCCTTCCCAGTTCGGTAGGTACCAGGAATTTTTTCTCCTTCACGACGTAACCCCTGGCAAGGATGGTCGATATTATCGGGGCATATGTGCTCGGCCTTCCGATGCCTTTTTCCTCAAGGGCCTTCACGAGCGATGCCTCGGTATATCTCATCGGGGGCTGTGTGAAGTGCTGCTTGTCTTCGATCTTTTTCAACGCCAGTATTTCGTCCTGCTCAAGGTCTGGTATGGATACCTCGTTTTCCTTCGCGTCGTCTTCCCTGGGGTCTTCGTCCTTTCCTTCGGTATACACCGCCAGGTACCCGTCGAACTTCAGCCTGGAACCGTTGGCTTTGAAGAGGAGATCGCCGGCCAGTATATCTGCCGCTATGGTGTCGTAGACCGCTGAAGCCATCTGGCTTGCGATGAACCTGGACCAAATCAGGCTGTAAAGCCTGTACTGGTCATTTGTCAACGATCCCTTCACACTTGCCGGATCCAGTTCGACATATGTCGGTCTAATGGCTTCATGGGCATCCTGGGACGCCGAACGGTTTTTATATATCCTTGGTTCGCCCGGAAGGTATTTTTCACCGTAATGCGCATTTATATGCTCCCTGGCTGCCTGCTGCGCCTCTGTGGAGATCCTGGTCGAGTCGGTGCGGATATACGTGACGAGACCTACGGTCCCGTGTCCCTTGACTTCCAGCCCTTCATAGAGCTGCTGGGCGATCATCATCGTTTTTTTCGTCGGGAAGCCCAGCTTCCTGGAAGCTTCCTGCTGCAATGTACTGGTCGTGAACGGGGCCGGAGGAGTCTTTTTCTTCTCGCCGTATTTTACCCTGTGGACGACGAACTCCTTCCCTTCAAGCTGCTTAAGTATCTCCCTGACGTCTTCCTCGTTCTTCAGTTCTATCTTCTTGTCCATTTTGCCATAGAACTTTGCTTCGAACGTGCGCGACTGCTTCTTTTTGTGCAGCAGTGCCGCTATCGTCCAGTATTCCTCCGGCACGAACTTCTCGATCTCTTCCTCCCTGTCGCATACAAGCCTTGCCGCAACGGACTGTACGCGCCCGGCACTCAGCCCTTTCCTGACTTTTCTCCAGAGCAGCGGGCTGATCTTGTAGCCTACTATCCTGTCCAGCACGCGCCTGGCCTGCTGTGCATTGACCAGGTCCATGTTGATTTTCCTCGGCTGCTTGATGGCGTTGCGCACAGCGTTTTTCGTTATCTCGTTGAATGTGACCCTGCATTCCGCGTCTTCGTCGATATCGAGCAACCGGGCAAGATGCCATGATATGGCTTCCCCTTCGCGGTCAGGGTCGGTCGCCAGGAGTATCTTTTTGGAATTCTTGGCTTCTTTCTTCAGCTTGTTGATTATTTCTCCTTTGCCCCGGATGGTGATGTACCTGGGCTCGAAATCATTTTCTATGTCGACGCCCATCTGGCTTTTGGGCAGATCCCTGACGTGTCCTACCGAAGCAACGATTTTGTAGTCCTTTCCCAGGAATTTGCTTATGGTGTTGGCCTTTGCAGGCGATTCCACTATTACAAGGTTGTTTGCCATCATTTCCTCCTTGATTGCGTTTATATTGGTACGCTGCAGTTTGCAGCAATGCCGCGTACTTTGCTTCGATGCCGGAACCATGCGGTCGATCCAGTGGATGAGTACAAATCATATATTACCACATTTTGCGTCCAAGTCTACTATAATGATGATGATTTTATCCGGCAAGTTATTCAACAAGCCTGTAGTATTTGCCCGGCAGTTGCTCGACGAAGCCGCTCAGTTCCAGCATCAGGAGTATCGAAGAAGCCATCTGGACACTTATCCCGCAGTCCCTGGATATGACGTCCAGGTGCACGGGACCGTTGAGCAGCCGCTGGGCTATGGTTTTTTCTTCCCTGCCAAGTTTCATAAGCGCAGCTCTGTTTGCGCCTCCATATGTATTTTTTGTATCATGGCTTATATTCAATTCATCAAGTATATCACCGACACACGTCACGATCTTGGCGCCGTCGCGGATCAGCCTGTTGGTGCCTCTGCTGCTGCAGGAATTTATGTTCCCGGGCACCGCGAAAACGTCCCTTCCCTGCTCCAGTGCATAATCAGCGGTGATGAGCGAGCCGCTTTTCTCACCTGCCTCGACGATCGTCACGCCATGGGACATGCCGCTTATGATGCGGTTCCTGGCCGGGAAATTGTACCGGGAAGGCTCCGTCCCCGGGAGATATTCGGATATGACGGCTCCATGCCGTATTATCTCCTCCATCAGTCCCCGGTTTTCAGGCGGATATGCCATATCGATGCCGCACCCGAGCACCGCTATCGTCCTGCCTCCTGCCTCCAGTGCGCCCCTGTGGGCCCGGGAATCTATCCCCCTGGCCATCCCGCTGACGATCGTGACCCCGTGCTCAGCCAGTTCCCGTGACAGGCGCTTTGCCATATCGAGCCCGTAAAATGTCGCCCTCCTGGAACCGACAACGGCCATGCACATCTCGTCAGGTTCCAGCCTCCCCCTGCAGTAAAGGACCAGCGGCGGGTCGGCGATATGCCTTAGCAGTTCGGGATACGCTTTGTCGTATATGGTTATTATATCGGCGTCACACTTTTTGACGGATTCCAGGGCCTTTTCGCTTTCTTTCCTGGTAGCCTTGTCGACCAGGCGCAAAACCAGTTTTTTCGTGCACAGGCCGGAAGCCGCAAGTTCGGCTTCACTGGCTTCCCAGACCAGGGCAGGGTCCGCGAAATGCTGGAGAAGCCGGTATTTCTTTGCCGGAGTTGCACTGACCAGGGATCCCAGCCAGATCCAGTATTTAAGATCACTCATCATCACGTCTTTACCATGCATATCTCCCACGGTCATCATAAATGCCAGGCTCTCCTGTCAAGGCTCCTGTATTGTATCGCCTCGGTAAGGTGAACGGGCCTGATGTCCTCGCTCATGTCCATGTCTGCTATCGTCCTTGCTACCTTCAGGATCCTGCTGTGCGCCCGTGCACTCATGCCGAGCCTGTCGAATACGTCTCTGAGGATGCTCCTGCATTTCCTGTCGAGCCTGCAGAACTTTGAAAACATCGCAGGCTGCAGTTGCGAGTTTGAATAGATGCCGAGCCCTTTGTACCTCTCAAGCTGTATTTTCCGCGTCCTTTCCACCCGTTTCCTTATCTCGGGCGATGTTTCAACATATTTATCGCTTTCGAGTTCCGAGTATTTGACTGGCATGACTTCTACCTGGATATCCAGCCTGTCAAGCAGGGGGCCAGATAGCCTTCCGAGATACTGCTGTATCTGTCTCGGGGTGCATGTGCACTTCCCGGGTCCGTCAAGGAAGTGGCCGCACCTGCACGGGTTGGCAGCGCATATCAGGGTGGTCCTTGCAGGGTATGTGATGCTTGCGTTCACCCGCGTAATGGTGATGACCCCGTCCTCCAGCGGCTGCCTGAGAGCCTCCAGGGCCTTCTTGCTAAACTCGGGAAGTTCATCGAGGAACAGTACACCGTAATGGGCAAGGCTTATCTCTCCTGGTTTCGGAATGGAACCGCCGCCGACCAGGCCGGTGTCCGAGATGCTGTGGTGCGGGCACCTGAACGGCCTGGTGTTCACAAGGGACATCCCCTTCGGAAGTATGCCGGCTATGCTGTGTATCTTCGTCACTTCCAGCGCTTCCTCGAACGTCATGGACGGCAGTATCGTCGGCAGCCTTCGTGCCAGCATCGTTTTCCCGCATCCCGGCGATCCTAGCATCAGGCAGTTGTGCCCGCCTGATGCAGCCACCTCAAGTGCCCTCTTTGCATTTTCCTGCCCTTTCACGTCGGCAAAGTCGACAGTATCAGAATATACCGGCACGATATCGTCTCCGGCGTCTTCGTAGCATCTTATCCCGAGCTCACCGTTCACAACTGCGGCCGTTTCCCTGAGATCTTTTACAGGTATGATGCGGAGTTCTTTTACGACCGATGCTTCCTTTGCATTTGCCTCGGGAAGGAACAGGAAGCGGGTCCCGTTCCGGTGCGCGCAGATGGCCATGGGCAAAACGCCTTTCACCGGCTTTATCTCTCCGTCCAGTGAAAGCTCTCCTATGAACATCGAGTTTTTGACGGCAGACTGGCTGATTTGGCCCGACGCGGCCAGGATGCCCAGGGCGATGGCAAGATCGAAGGATGAGCCTTCTTTTTTTATATTTGCCGGCGCCATGTTAAGCGTGATTTTTTTCAGCGGGAATTCATACCCGGAGTTTTTCACGGCAGACCGGACACGTTCCCTTGCCTCACGTACGGCAGTATCTCCGAGCCCGACTATGTCGAACGCGGGCAGGCCGTTGCTGATATCCGTTTCTATTTCGACTATATAGCCGTCGATCCCCAAAATACCGCAGCTTATTATCTTTGAATACATTTTGCTACCTTCGGCTAGTATTAGTTGTTATGTTATACATTATTTTCCATCACAATATTACTATATCTGCATGTTTTTGTACATACCCAAATTGGCGCACGACATGTTTTTCAACTTCGCAGGACCTTATAAACGCGTAGCGGAGCGTATGGCAGGAACCTTCAGAAAATACGGGAGGAAATGACCGGGCCGGAAATGATCCCGGAAATCGTGCCCGGATTTACGGTTTCTGGTATTCAAAAAAAAAGCCCATAGGTCCAGGCGCATTTCCCGGTATTGCCCATTTGCTTTTCCTGTGCTTTTCTATTCTTTTCAGGACTGTTCACTGTCCTTTTTCTGTTCGTTTCCCTTCAGTTTTTCATTTTCTTTCAGCAGCTTATGCAATTCTTCCATGAATGTGTTTATGTCCTTGAACTGCCTGTAAACCGAGGCGAACCTGACGTATGCCACCTCGTCGATATCCTTTAGCCTTGCCATGACCATTTCACCGATTTCTTTCGTGGTTATCTCTCTCTTGAGCGAGTTCAGTATCTGGAGTTCTATCTCGTCAGCCAGCTTTTCCAGGGTATCGACGGAGACCGGTCTTTTCTCGCAGGCTCTCAGCAGCCCGTTTATGAGCTTCTCACGGTCGAAAGGCTGCCTTGTCTTGTCCTTCTTGATCACCATCAGCGGAATGCTCTCCACTTTTTCATAGGTGGTGAACCGCCTCATGCACCTGTTGCATTCCCTCCGCCTCCTGATGGCCGAATACTCGTCGGTTGGCCTGGAGTCGATAACCTTATCCTCGAGGTACCCGCAATAAGGACATTTCATAGCTTACCTCCTGTGCGGTCATCGCCGCGGTATTTGTCATTTGTGCTTTTCCATAATTTTATCGGCATTCTGAAAAAAACCTTTAGCACAGGGGGACAGTTCTCCACTTAGGGGACAGTCCTCAAACGTCGGGGACAGTCCTTAACTTCGGGGACGGTCCTCCGATTTTGGGGACAGTCCTTCACTTCGGGGACGGTCCTCCGATTTTGGGGACAGTCCTTCACTTCACGGACGGTCCTCTGATTTTGGGGACAGTCCTTCACGATCTCCGCCATATCATTGCATGGTTGGCCCGGGGTCAGTCAAAGTATCGTCTTATGTACCTCTCGTCCAGGTCTACGAGTATAATGTCCTCGCCTATTTTCACGATTTTGTCCCACGGGATGACAAACTCGCTGTCTTTCCCGAAAAAACCCAGCAGCTTGCCGACTCCCGGCAGTATTATGGCCTCGACCCTTCCCTGCTCCAGGTCGATTTCCACGTCCGAAACGAAACCCAGCCTTCTGCCGTCGGATACATTTATGACTTCCTTCTGCCTGAAATCCGAAGAACGATTCATGCGGACCCTCACCAATCTTTCATATCATCGTCCTATCCATAATTTTCCGCCTGAAAGTGCCTTTTCATATAAATTATATGTCCCCTGCCGGTCAATTATCTCCTGCAGGGGACAGTTCTCCATTTTAACGCCGCAGCTGTTCCCGGCCTGCTCCGCGTTCCGCGGGCTGCTCAATGCCTGTCGACATGTACGCTGGTACGACGATGTAATCCCAGGTCCGGGATTTGTGTTATTATGACATTATGTCATTATGACATGTTATCATGATATCTTTTGATTCAGGGTTTTATGCATAGTCTGAGTCTGGTCTATACCGTGTACATTTATCGTCAAATATGTTTCCGCATATGCATCAGCGCCGTTTTCTCGAGTCTGGACACCTGGGCCTGTGAAATCCCGATTTCTTCGGCAACTTCCATCTGTGTCCTCCCCTCGAAGAATCGCAGGTTCAGGATAAGTTTTTCCCTGTCGTTGAGCTTTCGCATCGCTTCCTTCAGCGAAATGCCCTCTAGCCAGTTTTCATCATTGTTTTTTTCATCCTTTACCTGGTCCATTACATAAATAGCGTCTCCGCCATCGTGATATACGGACTCGAACAGTGAAATGGGATCCTGGATGGCATCAAGCGCGAAAACGACCTCTTCCTTCGGCAGGTTCAGTTCTTCGGCTATCTCTGAGATCGTGGGTTCCTTTGCGTTTTTATTCGTGAGCCTTTCCTTGGCCTGCAGCGCTTTATAAGCTATGTCCCTCAGTGACCTGCTGACCCTTATCGAATTATTGTCCCGCAGGTACCTCCGGATCTCACCGATGATCATCGGCACCGCATAGGTGGAGAATTTAACGTTCTGGTTGACGTCGAAATTGTCTATTGCTTTAATAAGGCCAATGCAACCAACCTGGAACAGGTCGTCCACGTATTCGCCCCTGTTGTTGAACCTCTGGATAACGCTCAAAACGAGCCTGAGATTCCCGTTTATGAATTCCTCGCGGGCTGATGCATCGCCCTTGTGCATCCTTTCGAAGAGAGCTTTTTTCTGCTCATTTGACAAAACCGGCAGTTTTGAAGTGTTGACTCCGCAGATTTCAACCTTGTTGACCATCTTGTAAAAACCTCCCGGTGTTTTTGTTCAGTAACATTATTGCCCGGGAGGTCTTTTTTATACTGTGACTTTTGCAGAAAATATTCGCTGAAGGCCTTGACAACAGCGGATTTGGAGGTTACACCATCCTGCTGATCTCTTTCTTCAGCCGGCTTATTATCCTCTTTTCAAGGCGTGAAATATACGACTGGGAAATACCAAGCATGTCGGCGACTTCCTTCTGTGTTTTCTCCACACCGCCGGTCAGCCCGAACCTCAGTTCCATTATCTTCTTTTCGCGGCTTGAAAGCTTTTTCATGGCATTGTTGAGAAGCTCCCTGTCTATTTCATCTTCCAGGCTCCTGTAAATGATGTCGCTTTCAGTGCCAAGAATGTCCGAAAGCAGAAGTTCATTGCCGTCCCAGTCCACGTTGAGGGGCTCGTCGATCGAAATCTCCGTTTTGATCCTGTTGTTCCTCCGGAGATACATCAGGATCTCATTTTCAATGCATCTCGACGCGTATGTGGCCAGCTTTATATTCTTGGCCGGATTGAAGGTATTTATAGCCTTTATAAGGCCTATCGTTCCGATCGATACCAGGTCTTCGACTCCAACGCCCGTATTCTCGAACTTCCTCGCTATGTAGACGACAAGCCTGAGATTGCGCTCGATCAGCACGCTCTTTACTCCGCAGTCCTGTTCGCCGAGCCTGGCGAGCAGATACGATTCCTCGTCGACTGAGAGAGGCGGCGGCAATGCCTCGCTTCCCCCGATGTAATAGATCGGGCGACCGGTCTTTTTCCTGAGTCTGAACATTAACTCCCAGTAATGTATCCTCAGGATCAGCCTGACTTTGTTGAATACTTTCATCTGGAATCTCCTTTCGTTGTCATATCAGTTATGTATAAGCAAAAGTTATATCAGCCAGTGTAGCTATAACTAATAAAGCTAAATAAGCTCCGGGTTCATGAGAGCCCTGTATTGTTCGTTTGCCGACAGCGCCCTGTTGTAAATACCGACGATCACATCACGGATGTCTTTTTTGCCGTCGTCGGCCCCGATCTCTATGTAATCCGGCCTGAACCCGATCATCATGCCGTTTTCCCTGCCTAGCGACGTGAACGGGATAAGCCTGAACCTGGTGAACCAGTCGGAGGATGATATCGTCGCTGTGACGGAGTCCAGGTCGTTTTCACGGTTGCGTTCGAAAATGCTTTTTATGTCATCCGGCAGAAGATCCCTGATGGCTGAAAATTCCACGACCACGACGGGCAGGTTCGTCAGCGGGTCATGCAGCGAATTGCCTGTATCCACCAGGGCCGACAATTCGATGGACTTGTCTCCGACTGCGATGCTTATGTTCACCAGGAGCTTTTCTTTGACAAATTTGCTTTGCACGGCTTCCCATATCACCCGGAAAATGATCAAAGCCAATGCCACCGCCAGCAAAAGCTCGGTCCACCTGGCACCGATGAAAGACAGCGGAGTGATGAGCACACCGTTCCTTATGATCCCCCAGTCTTTGCTGAAAAACATCAGTGCAAAGGCCGCGCCTGCAAAAATGAATGTCGCCGCATAGAAAAGAGCCAGGGTTTTCAGAAAAACCGAGATTTTTCTGAAAGTGAATGCTATGGCAACCATGGCGACCGACAACAGGAATTTTGCAAACAGGGTGGCATACACCTGTGTGTCCGGCAACAGGATCATAAGCACCAGGTAGGCTGTGCCTGTAACAGATCCGAGGAGCAGCCTCAGGCTGTTCGTCTTGGTCTTTGAAAACCTCGATGTAACAAGGAGTATCAGGTAATTGATGACTATATTCTCGAGGATGACGATATCCAGATATATCTCCACCGCGTTACCTCACAAGCCGCAATGCCAGACATCCCCTATTTTACATATATTCATATGTCCGGGCATTTATGTATAACAACATACTTAAATTATATTTAAGCTGCCGTGAATTTTATGTCACAAACACCTGTAGAAATAAGGTTTTTTGAGGAAGTTGCATGGGCAGGCCTATGGTGGGAGACGGGCTATGGCGGGGGACAGTTCTGCAGAAAAAATGATGGGGACAGTTCTTCAGAAAGCCGGTATCCTGCTCAGTTACCCGAAGAAGTGTCCCCCTAAGTTCACTGAAGAAGTGTCCCCCTAAGTTCAGAACTTTCTCCTGAGTTTGTCCCCTGAATTCTGAAGAACTGTCCCTTAAATCTGGAACTGTCCAATTTTTCCCGAAGAACTGTCCCCC
>DGEQ01000138.1:0-1728 GCA_002386045.1 Hungateiclostridiaceae bacterium UBA3922
GATTACATACGACACATGGGGACAGAACTTATCCATATGGGGCTGCGCGACAGGCATGTTGCCCTTATCGGGGAAAGTTCATATAACTGGGTCTGTTCCTACTTCAGTCTTATGGCCATCGGTTCTGTTACGGTGCCCATCGACAAGGAACTCCCGCCTGATGAGATCGCCGGCATAATAAATTTTGCCGAGTGCGAGTATGTCGTCTACAGTGCGGCCATCGAGGACAAGATCCGGGAGATAAGGGACCGGATACCCGGCGTCAAAACCCTGATATGCATGGGAGAACCCGGGATCGAAGGAGCCGTCAGGCTTTCGGATATCGTGGAAAGAGGCAGGGAGCGTTTCAGCAGCGGAGACAATTCCTACTATGAATACGAGATCGACCGGGAACGGCTTGCCACCATCGTGTTCACTTCAGGCACAACGGGCAAGGGCAAGGGCGTGATGCTGTCGCAGAAAAACATTGTGTCCAACATGACCCAGGGGATGTACCTGTTCGCGATCACAAACAAAACGATGAATGTACTGCCTCCGCACCATACGTTCGGATCGACAGTGAACTTCGTGGGCCACTATTCCCAGGGCTGTGAAGTGTATATTTCCAGCGGCCTCAAGTATATAGCGGATGAAATAAAGGAGCAGCAGCCGACGCACCTGGTGCTTGTGCCGCTGTTCGTAGAAACCCTTTACAAGAAGATGTGGCAGGCGGCAGAAAAAAGCGGACGTGCTAAGCTGCTGCGCAGGATGATAAAGTTGAGCAACTTCCTGCGTAAACTGGGGATCGATCTGAGGCGGAAACTGTTCAGGAGCGTGCTGGACGCGTTCGGAGGGAAACTTGAACTCATCATTTGCGGCGGCGCCTACCTGGACCAGGAGATAATCGACACGTTTGAATCCATCGGCATCACCGTGCTGAACGGGTACGGCATTACCGAGTGTTCGCCGCTGATATCCTGCAACAGGAACAAGTATCAGAAAAAGGGCAGCGTCGGCGTGCCGATCCTTGGATCCGAGATAAAAATCAGGAATCCCGATGAAAACGGGGAAGGGGAGATATGTGTTAAAGGGCCGCATGTCATGCTCGGGTATTACAAGAACCCGGAGGCGACGGCGGCGGTCTTCGACGAGGAAGGCTTTTTCAGGACCGGGGATTACGGCAGGCTTGACGAAGACGGATGGCTGTACATAACTGGCAGGCTGAAGAACCTGATCGTGCTCAGCAACGGCAAGAACGTGTACCCGGAAGAGATCGAAGCGGAGATATCAAAGGTGTTCGGAGTGAACGAATGCGTCGTATACGCCGGCGAGAGCAGCTCCCAGGGCGGCAAGGAAGTCATAGTCGCTGAGATCTTCCCCGATTTCGAAGCTCTGGAGGCAAAGGGCATCAGCGACGTGCAGGGATATTTCGAAGAAGAGATCAAGAAGATTAACAGCAGGATGGTTTCATACAAGGCAGTCAAGAAGGTAAAGATCCGCGATGTGGAATTCCCGAAAAACACATCGAGGAAAATAATACGCTTTGCCATAGACAAGTCCATTGATTGAACGTGTGACACTCCTCGACTGAACGCGTGACACTCCTCAACTATAGAGGAATGCCTCTTGCTGAGGAGTGTCACCGTACCTATTTCCCACTTGACAAAGCAGTTTGATGTAATGTATCATATATCTTGTTCTGACCGGCGGAACGCACAACTATATATGGAGGGATACCCAAGTGGCCAA
>DGEQ01000138.1:1917-3262 GCA_002386045.1 Hungateiclostridiaceae bacterium UBA3922
GTTCGAATCCATCTCCCTCCACCAGAACCCGCAGGAAAGCCTGATCAGTCAGGCTTTTTTTGATGCCGCAGATCCGCTTTTCTGTAAAAATCCGCCCGGCCTGGTCCGGCAGCAGGCTGTCAGGTAAAAAACGGCAGCCATGCCGGGAATGAAAACACACACCATACACATAATAAATGATGCGTTCATTTACCGCTTCGGTTTTTGCAGAGGTTGATATGAAAAGGACCAGGCTTTTATTCATGGCATCGTTGTTCGCATTGTTCGTGCTGTCTGCAAATGCCGTCTGCATCATCCTGCAGACCGGCACCAGGGAACTTCGCAGCGCTCCGGAGCCTATCAGCGGCGAAAGCAGTGCCAGGTACGAAACAGAAAGCATGAGCATCCCCGGCGGAAGCCCGGTAGGGCAGGCCGGGAAAGACGACGGGACTGCGCCTGTGAACGTTATGGTGCTTGGCCTGGACAATGACAAAACGCGGTGTGATGTGATCATGCTGCTCAATTTCGACCCCGGCACACCGTCCCTCAACATCCTTTCCATTGCCAGGGACACGAGAGTGCGGTCGGGAAGCAGTTATAAAAAGATCAATTCCCTCTATGCGAAGGGCGGCGAAAAGCGCGTTGCCGATGAGATATACGAAATCACGGGCCTTTCGGTCCATTATTACGTCACGATGGATTTCAGGGGTTTCAGGAAAATAATCGACGCTCTGGGCGGCGTAGAGTTTTATGTTCCGTTCAGGATGAAATACGACGACCCGGTACAGGGTCTCCATATAAACCTGAAAAAAGGGCTGCAGGTACTCGACGGGAAAAAGGCGGAACAGCTTGTCAGGTACAGGAAGGGGAACCTGAGGGGACAGGGGTATATCGAGGGCGACATAGGCAGGATCAGGATGCAGCAGGATTTCATAAAGGCTTTGATAGACCAGAAGCTGAACATCCGGTATATTTCAAAAGCGGACGATATATTCAGGATCATAAAGGACAATGTCAAAACAAATATCGGACTGACCGACGCAGCCAGGTACTTTTCCAGCGTGATCAGGATAAAAGGAGAAAACGTGAAGACTTTCGTTTTGCCGGGAGAAAGCTACCTGTCGGGCGATGTATGGTGGTACATCTACGACAGGGAGCAGACTTATTCCATGATCTCGGAGAATTTCAGGACGTGAGGTCCCTTTTTTGCACTGCATGATTGAATTATCACAGCCGGTTTGATATAGTTTTTCTAGTAGGATAAAAGTGCAGGTCCTGTATCATTGCCGCCTGCAGGATCCGGGAACAGTGCCTTGCGCCGCGGGCCGGCAGGATCGGAGGCAGGACCGGGAAGGGACGGACGTAC
>DGEQ01000138.1:3489-9426 GCA_002386045.1 Hungateiclostridiaceae bacterium UBA3922
TTGGAGCCGACGGCATCGAACTGGACGTACATATGAGCGCCGACGGACGCCTGGTGGTCATCCATGATGAGACCGTCGACAGGACCAGCAACGGCAAAGGCCTGGTGAAGGACAAGACACTGGCGGAACTGAAGGAACTGGACTTTGGTTCCTGGTTTTCCGAAGGATTCAGGGGCGAGAAAATACCGGAACTGGAAGACGTGCTTGAGTTGCTGTCGGACCGGGATGTGCTCCTCAATATCGAGATAAAGAACGGACCGGTGTTTTATCCCGGCATAGAAACGGCGGTGGCGGACGCCCTTCAAAAATACGGAATGACTGACAGGACAATCATCATATATATCCTGCTTGCCATCGGTGGTATAAGCTGGGCCCTTATAAACATCAACTCCTACCCCATGGTGGTGGAGATGACGTCGAACAAGGGTACAGGCAAGTATACCGGCTACTATTACTTCTTCTCGATGACGGCAGCGATACTGAGTCCTGTGCTGTTCGGCTTCATAAAGGATATACTCGGCGACAGCTTCCTTTTCATATACTCGAGCATAGCGATGGTGCTGGCGTTTTTCTTCATGATGCTGGTAAAGCACGGAGAGCCGGCAGGGAAGCTGAACGGGACACCTGTTGGAACGGCGGGAGAGACATCCGAAGAAATTCCGGAAGAGACTCCGCAACAGACGATATAATGGAATGACACAAACAATGCGGCAGCAGATGCTGCAGGAGCCGGCGCCTGTCTGCGCAGGCTAATGGTTCCGGATATGCTATCATGTGATCTGGGGGTAATAGTCCGGTGCTGAGCTGGGACGAACTCGAGAAAAAATGCCGTGAATGTACGCGGTGCGGACTTGCCGGGACAAGGACGAATGTTGTGATCGGGCGCGGTTCGAAAACAGCCCCGGTCATGCTGATCGGCGAAGGACCGGGAGAACAGGAGGACCTGCAGGGGAAGCCTTTTGTCGGCGCCGCGGGCCAGCTTCTCGACCTGTTGCTGGACGCCCTGATGTTCAGGGAAGAAGATTACTATATCTGTAATATCGTAAAATGCAGACCGCCCGGAAACCGTATCCCCACCGATGATGAAGCCGAAAGCTGCCTGCCGTGGCTCCGGTGCCAGACACTGCTGTTGAAGCCGCGGATCATGGTGTGCCTGGGCGCCACTGCCATGAAATACATCATCGACAGGAACGCCAGGATAACGCAGATAAGGGGACAGTGGACCGAACGCAAGGGGTATTGGTTCATGCCCACTTTCCATCCGGCGGCGCTTCTCAGGGATCCGTCGAAGAAGGCGCTGATGTTCGAGGACATGAAAAAAGTGAAAGCGAAGCTCGAGGAAATCAGGGGCACGTGACACTGGAACGTGCGGCCGGCCACAGCCGCAAAAGCCGCTGTCTGCTTTGCCTGAAACCTTATGATCATCCGGAGAGGAACGAATGACCAGGGAGAAACAAATGAAAAAAGACGAGGCATTATCTTTATTATATAATCGATACAAATGCGCATTTCCGGGGAAGGAATATGTTTTCGGCTGCGGATGCACGAGTCCGAAGCTCCTGCTGACAGGTGAAGCTCCGGGACGCGAAGAAGTGAAGTTTTCACGGCCTTTCTCAGGTGCAGCCGGGAAATTGCTGGACAGTTTTCTTCAAATGGCCGGCATAAACAGGGAAGACATATACATAACGAATGCCATAAAATACAGGCTTTCAAAGGAAAACCCAAAGACAGGCAGACTGTCGAACAGGCCTGCAGCCAGGGACGAGATCATATCCAGCAGGCCGTACCTGCTGGAGGAGATCGGTATCATCAGCCCCTGCTGCATCGTGACCCTTGGGAACGTCCCGCTCAGGGCAGTGACCGGGGATCTCCGGCTGAACATCGGGGAATGCCATGGCGTGCCAGACAGGGTGACGATCAAAGAGCAGGATTACCTGCTGTTCCCGCTCTACCATCCTGCCAGTGTCATTTACAACCGCAGCCTGGTGCAGGTATATGAAAACGACATCCTCAAGCTGAGGGACCTTTTCCGCGGAGCCCGGGCCATCTGACCATACGGCCGAACGGTTCATACGGATCATGAAAGATCCGCTATTTTTCAAAAGTTTTCCTTCGTTTTTCATTAAAAAAGTCCACTGTTTCGAAAAACACATCGATATTTTCTGCAGGCGTTCCCGGAGGGATATCGCAGCCTGACGAGATGACGAAATTCCTGTACCCGGCCGTCCTGGCCAGCAGGTCCAGCGTTTTTTCCCGTACGTCTTCCCGGGTCCCGTTCCTGAATATCCTTGCCGGATCGATGTTGCCGAATGCCAGCCTGTCCCCCGGAACCAGGGGCAATATATCTTCCATGTCTACCGCATTTCCGAAGTGGAATCCCATTGCGCCTGTCGAAATCATGGAGGGGACCAGTTTGGCCGTATTCCCGCAGTTATGCAGTATCACCATGAAGTTGTCGTCCTGTACGGCATCGACGACCTTTTTCACATATGGCGAAGAGAATTCCGCGCACTGTTCCGGGGACAACAGCCCCGCCGCAGGCTCTGCGATGATTATGCCGTCCGCGCCGGCTTCCCTGAAAGCTTTTGCATACGACACAAGGAATTCCGCTGCTTTTTCGAGCAGGATATGTACAGTTTCGGGCTCATCGAAAAGCGCCATCATTATCCCGGTCATGTCATAGAGCCTGCACGCCAGCGAAAAGGGCCCGATCTGGCCTCCGAAGGACGGTCTGTCGCTTATGTTCCTCGCGCTGAGTGCTGCAGCCTCTATATACGCGCCCGTTCTTCCCGCGCCGACCCGTGGTATTTCAAGTCCTCTGGCCGATTTTCCATCGCCGGCTATGCTGCCTGCCACCGTCGGGACTTCGTTGTCCGAGTACCTGACCGGGCTTCCGAAAGCTTCGGCTTCCACTGACAGGTCCATTATCGTCATTGCCGCGGCAGACGGGTATTTGCGGGCCAGTGCGCTGATGCAACTGAACTGGGCTTTACCGTCCCAGATCACTTCGGGAAGTGTCTTTCCGGAAAGCTCCAGGCCGGGACAGGTCATTATCGGCATCGCGGTTCTTTTTTCAGATCTGGCTATACTGCGGACCCATTCCTTCATATTGACAGACATGGCTGACTTCCTTCCTTTCCATCATATGCGTGACATTTCCCGACAAAAGGCACACGGGGTATCACCACACCATTCTACCTCAAATCGGAGAGAGGTTTATATAAATAGATTTCAAAGAATAGTACTATTTTATTATCTTCCGTTCTATGCTAAAATACTTTATACGGGACGGCAGATGTTTGCCGCCTCGCTGAAGTCCCGATGATGCATGGAGTTATCTCCAACGGAACAAGTTCTTATCAAATACCGGCATATTTTTGTGAATCGTGAAATAATGCAAAATATTATAATATTGTTCAATACCGGTGATGCATAAATTAGTATGATTTTAGTTGGACTGGCGGAGCTGTTTGCGCAGAAAGAGAGTACGGATGATGGACAACAGGATGCTTGAGGAGCTTGGGCTCGACCCGGCCAGGATGGAGCATGCTGTGCAGACCTACAGCCGCTCGGTCGGAGCGGGCTGCATCGTGATGGACGAATATGGCGAAACGATTTTTGAGGATCGTCCTGGCGGACGGTGCGGTTTGTGCAGGATAATGCAGGATAAAGGCAAAAAATGCGTGAACGCACACCTGTACGGAAATTACCAGGCCGAGAGGTTTGGCGGAAGGTACATTTTTTTCTGCCCTATCGGACTGGTGCACTGGATCTCGCCTCTCGTCTGCGGCAGCACCGTCAGGGGGGCGCTCCTGGGAGGGCCGGTCCTGATGATGGAGCCTGACGAACTGCTGATCGAAGAGATAGCGGTCAATGGCGGCTTCGATGAGAATGAACTGGGTCTGATCGAAGAACTGGTAAAGGAACTTCCCATCGTCAGTCCCGACAGGGTGAACGACCTGTCCGAACTGCTTTACATGGTATCGTTGTATATTACCGGAGCCGGTGATACATCCCGGCCGACGATCGAGTCCATGGAACAGCAGGCGAGGATATCCGAATATATACAGTATCTCAAGTCGACGGAAGATAAGATCGAAAATGCACGGACATACCCGGTAGAGAAGGAAAAGGAACTGCTGACGCTGATATCGCTGGGCGACAAGGCTGGTTCCCAGAAGGTCCTGAACGAGATACTGGGGCATGTATTTTTTACTTCGGGCGGGAATTTTGAAGTCATCAGGGCCAGGATACTGGAACTCATCGTACTTCTGTCGAGAGCTGCGCTGGAAGGAGGGGCCGATGTCGAGCAGATCTTCGGTCTCAATTTCAAGTACCTGTCGCAGATAAACGAGTTTACGACAGTAGATGAGCTGACGTACTGGCTTTCGGGCATCATGACCAGGTTCACCGACTGCGTTTTCGACCTTAAAGACGTGAAACATATAGACGTTATATATAAAGCGATCGACTATATCAAAAGGAATTATATGAAGAAAATAATGCTTGAAGACGTAGCTAATCATGTGCAGTTGAGTCCGTCGTATTTCTGCTCGGTGTTCAAGCAGGAGATGAAATGCAATTTCAATGCTTACCTGAACAGGATCCGGATCGAGATGAGCAAGAAGCTGCTGCTGGATAACGATATCCGGCTGGCAGACGTGGCGGACCTGGTGGGGTATGAAGACCAGAGCTACTTCACCAGGGTGTTCAGGAGGCGCGTGGGCATCAGCCCCGGTAAGTACAGGGAGAGGAAAGGGCAGGTAAGCAGGGCAGACATCGGAAAACAGGCTGGGATGATAAATTAGTATAAATCCGGACAATTATCCAGGGAGAGGTGTTCAAATGAGCAATATACTGAATGAAATCTCACAGAACCTGCAGCAGGGCAGGGCAAAAGCCGTAAAAGAGCTCGTGGAGAAAGCTGTTGGTGAAGGTATCGATGCGAAAACGATACTGGAACAGGGCCTTATCGCAGGAATGTCGGTCATTGGCGAGAAGTTCAAAAACAACGAGGTATACGTGCCGCAGGTGTTGATAGCAGCCAGGGCGATGAAGGCAGGTACCGAGGTCCTGCAGCCGCTGCTTGCATCAAGCGGTGTAAAGGCAAAGGGCAAGGTCGTCATCGGCACTGTCAGGGGCGACCTGCACGACATCGGGAAAAACCTCGTCAAGATGATGATGGAAGGGAAAGGCCTGGAGGTCATCGACCTGGGCGTGGATGTCCCGGCCGAGAAGTTCGTTGAAAAGGCAATAGAGGAAAAGGCGGACATAGTGGCCTGCTCGGCATTGCTGACCACCACCATGACCGAGATCGGGACAGTCGTCGACGCGATAGTCAGGGCCGGCATAAGGGACGAGGTGACGATCATGATCGGCGGCGCGCCTGTCACCGATTCGTTCTGCAAGCAGATAGGCGCCGACATCTACACCCCGGATGCGGCTTCTGCGGCGGAAGCGGCAGTGAAGGCGATTTCATGACTGCATAGCGGCAGTTTCTTCATAACGGCAGGATTTGATCCTGGGACAGGCCGGTTTGCTGTGCAGCAACCGGCTTTTTGTATCGGCTGCTTCAGACCGGTGTCGTCTGTTGCTTATTTACAGGTGCAGGACGCAGGGTAAAATGCGCCGATCGATGACACCCAGATAAACCCATCAAATGTTGACGCAAAACCGCTAAATTCACCCTTGACATCCGTCCATGGGCGATGCTATAATACAAAAGCCGTCGCGGAAAGACAATTTTCCGGCTGGTGGCCAGCAGTTCTGCAACTGCCGTGGAGCGTGACCGCGACACTTCTTTATATTATTGAAAGGAGTGTTCTTTTTTATGAAAATGGTCACGCGGCAACGAGAGGATTAGTTAAAAAAGGTAGTTGACAGAACCGGCGTGACGTGATAAGATATAAAAGTCGCTCCGATGAGGGCGGCAACCGG
>DGEQ01000036.1:0-857 GCA_002386045.1 Hungateiclostridiaceae bacterium UBA3922
GCAGGCAAAGAAGATCATCCGGGAAGTCGTCGGGGACCTTTCCAGGCCTGATACTGCTGTGATATTCACGCTGCCCGTCCTGAGCACAGAAGGAGTTGAATTCTGAAAATGCAGTTCAATACGCTTTTTTACCTGGCGCTGATCCTCTTTGCAGGGCTTGTGTTCGGTCGTGTCGTAAAGCTGGCGAAACTTCCGAATGTCACGGGGTACCTGGTAGCCGGCCTGCTGATCGGTCCGTTCGTATTCAGGCTGGTGCCTGCGGACACTGTAAAAGGACTGGAACTGGTATCGGAGATGGCGCTGGCATTCATAGCATTTTCCATTGGTTCGGAATTCAAGCTTACATACCTGAAAAGAGTCGGTCCGATGCCGATCGTCATAGCGATATGTGAAGGTCTTACCGCTTCTGTGGTTGTTACGCTGTTCCTTGTCCTGTTCGGTTTCGATACCGAACTGGCGCTTCTGCTCGGCGCCATCGCAGCCGCTACGGCTCCGGCAGCGACCGTTATGGTAATAAAGCAATACAGGGCAAAGGGGCCTGTTACTGAAACACTGCTGAGCGTCGTGGCGCTCGACGACGCTGTCGCGCTCATAGCCTTCGGCTTTGCCGTTGCCATCGTGAACATTATGCAAAACCCGGCGGAAACCTCCATTGTCCTGGCGATCCTTAAACCGGTCGGTGAGATCCTGGGCTCGCTGCTCCTTGGATTTTTGCTCGGGCTTATGTTCAAGATACCTCTCCGTTATTTCAAAAAGGATTCGAACCGCCTTATAATCACGTGCGGATTTGTATTCCTCGGAAGTTCGCTTGCGTCGATGCTGGGGCTGTCGCCGCTGCTTTTGTGCATGGCCATGAG
>DGEQ01000036.1:1132-12397 GCA_002386045.1 Hungateiclostridiaceae bacterium UBA3922
ATACGGGCCGTGGTGCTCAGTGCTACTTTTATATATGAACTCACTGGTCCGGCGATGACCAAGGCGGCGCTGGCCAGGGCAGGAGAACTGGATACATAATTTGTAACTTCATGTGGATATACATTATGAAAACTGGTATAATTTATCCTGCTTTGAATAGACAGGAGGACAGGTATTGAAAAGAAAAGGCTTTTGCATTTACATAAACAAATATATATCGGCCTTAGCGGCGGCAACTATTTCAATTACATATCTGAAATGCAGGAGCAGATCCCTGTGATAACAGGCCGCTTCATCAATGAAAACGGAACATATACTGAAACGCCGTCGGAAGAGACAGTAAAGAAGCTGGAAGAGTACGGAAGGGTCCAGTATTATATGCTCATGGAAAAGGAGGCATTGGCCCCGTTTTTTTGATCACGGGACGGGTCATATGCCGCTTCGGTCTCAGGCTGGGACGGAACTTTTCGGCAGGCGGGCAGATGCTATGAGAGATCGGGGCCAGGGGGGTGTGAGCTTGTTATGAGGATAGCAGTGGTTGACGGTCAGGGTGGCGGCATAGGAAAGACTATCGTTGAAAGGCTGAGGAGCCGGTATGCCGATTCTGTCAGCATAATCGCCCTTGGTACGAATGCGCTTGCCACTTCGGCTATGCTGAAGGCCGGCGCCGACGAAGGGGCTACCGGTGAGAGCGCCATCGTTTACAATGCGGGCAGGGTGGATGTCATAACCGGCGTCATCGGTATACTTGCGGCCAACTCGATGCTCGGGGAGCTGTCGCCCGCCATGGCGGCGGCCATTGCCGGCAGCCCGGCGCTCAAAGTGCTCATACCGGTGAACAGATGCTGCATAAAGGTGGCGGGGATAAAGGATATGACCCTTCTCCAGTTCATCGATGAGGCGATCGATATGATAGACCGCCGCAGGGAATGCAGCGATGGCCTGTAATGGATCACGATGCCGGACCGCCGGCATGCGTGACAGGCCGGCAAACCGCAAGATGTATGCGTCAGTGACCGCTTTCCGGTTCGAGTTCCTTGCTGAGCTTCCTGATGGCCTTCTTCTCTATGCGTGATACATATGACCGCGAAATGCCGAGCATCCCGGCTATTTCGCGCTGTGTCCTGCCGGTTCCGTTCAGGAGGCCGTAACGGAGTTCCAGCACGGTTTTTTCCCGCTTTTTGAGGACCGATTTCATCTTGTTGTAGAGACGTTTGACCTGGAGCTTCAGTTCTACTTCATCTATCACGGATTCGGTTTCGCTGCCGATTACGTCAATTAATGTTATTTCGTTGCCCTCACGATCTACTCCGATCGGGTCATGGAGAGATACCTCGCTCTGGATTTTCCTGTTGGACCTGATCTGCATCAGTATCTCGTTCTCTATGCAGCGGGCGGCATACGTAGCCAGCCTCGTTCCCTTGGACTGGTCGAAGGTGGAGATGGCCTTGATAAGGCCGATGGTGCCGATGGAAATGAGGTCGTCGATGTCGCTGCTGAATGTGCTGTACTTCTTAACGATATGGGCCACGAGCCGCAGGTTTCTCTCTATCAGTATGTTCCTGGCATCTTCGTCGCCCTCCTTGTACGCCGCGATGTATTTCTGCTCTTCTTCAGGTGTAAGGGGCTGCGGGAACGAGTTGGCGTTCGTAACGTAACCCAGTTGGAACACTATGCCGCCCAGCACCCCGCCGAGGAGGGAATGCAAGAAGTGCAGCAAATGAGGCACCTCCCGGAAAATTAGTCACCGTATAAGTATATGAGGTCCACCGGTGCAAATTGCCTGTACTAAAGTCAAAAAGATGATGTTTTTTGCAGCGGGATTGACAAGGCCTGGCAGTTGATGTTAAAATCAACAGCAACAGCGAATACGGAACACACCGATGAACAGGAGTAGTAAGAGCGGGAGCCTGTATTCAGAGAGCCGCTTGCCGGGACGGCCTGTTGGCCCGGAGACCCGGCGCAGATGGTGGGAATGCGGTTGCAGGACCGTTCCGAATGGACCTGTGAGGGAAGCCCGAAATTCATGGCAAGAGTAGGCGCTTACGGGGGACCCGCCCGTTATCAGCAGGGTTGCATATGATAGTATGCAAAAACGAGAGGACGGTTTTCCGTCAATTTGGGTGGCACCGCAGAAGTTTGAAGCTTTTGTCCCTTGCATAGGGATGGAAGCTTTTTTATTTTGGCAAAGGAGTGGATCGGTTTGTCCAGGGGGAGATTTGGCATACACGGAGGGCAGTATGTCCCGGAAATACTCATGAATGCTCTCATCGAACTGGAACAGGCGTATGAGCGGTATAAGGATGACCCGGACTTTACGGCTGAACTCGGCGATCTGCTGAGGAACTATGCCGGGCGCCCGTCCATGCTTTACTATGCTGAAAAAATGACGAGGGACCTGGGTGGGGCGAAAATATACCTCAAGCGGGAAGACCTGAACCATACCGGGTCGCACAAGATCAACAACGTGCTTGGCCAGGCCCTGCTTGCAAAGCGTATGGGCAAGACCAGGCTGATAGCGGAGACCGGAGCCGGGCAGCACGGGGTCGCCACTGCTACGGCCGCAGCGCTGATGGGGATGGAATGTGAAATATTCATGGGAAGGGAAGACACCGAGAGGCAGGCGCTCAACGTTTACCGGATGGAACTGCTCGGGGCGAAAGTCCATGCCGTGGACACCGGGACGCAGACTCTTAAGGATGCCGTCAATGAGGCCATGCGTGAATGGACCAGGCGGATAAGCGATACCCATTACGTGCTTGGATCGGCTGTCGGCCCTCACCCTTTCCCGACGATCGTAAGAGACTTCCAGAAGATAATAGGAAAGGAAGTGAAACGGCAGCTTGCGGAAATGGAAGGCAGGCTTCCGGATATCGTAATGGCCTGCGTCGGCGGAGGCAGCAATGCGATCGGCGTTTTTTATGATTTCATAGAAGATAAGGGCGTGCAGCTGATAGGATGCGAAGCGGCAGGCCGGGGGACCGATACGGGCAGGACGGCGGCCACCATGACTATTGGAAGCGTCGGCATATTCCATGGCATGAAATCATATTTCTGCCAGGATGGATATGGCCAGATAGCTCCGGTCTATTCGATATCCGCCGGGCTGGATTATCCCGGCGTCGGCCCGGAACACGCGGGGCTCAGGGACATGGGCAGGGCCGAGTACGTGCCGGTGACCGATGATGAAGCGGTGGAAGCCTTTGAATACCTTTCCCGCACGGAAGGTATCATTCCTGCCATCGAAAGTGCCCATGCGGTGGCATATGCGATGAAGATAGCCCCACAGATGGATAAAGACAGGATAATCGTCATATGCCTTTCCGGCAGGGGAGACAAGGATGTGGCTTCAATAGCGCGGTACAGGGGGGTGCAGATAAATGAACAGGCTTGAGCAGGCTTTTTCACGGGGAAAGGCGTTCATACCGTTCATAACTGCCGGCGATCCTTCGATCGATGTCACGGAACGGCTGATCTACAGGATGTACGAGGCAGGCGCAGACCTGGTCGAGGTGGGCATACCGTTTTCGGATCCCGTCGCGGAAGGTCCCGTCATACAGGCCGCGGATGAGCGGGCGCTGGCCGGCGGCGTCACCGCAGACGACGTGTTCGCGATGATGCGGCGGGTCAGGAGCAGCTGCGATGTGCCGGTGGCGCTGATGACATATGTAAATCCCGTTGTGACTTACGGCACGGACAGGTTCATGATGAATTGCCGCGAATCCGGGATCGATGCGGTGATCGTGCCGGACGTCCCGTTCGAAGAGAGGGACGAACTGCTGCCATACTGCAGGAAACATGGCATTACGCTGATCCCGATGATAGCCCCTACATCGGGGGAGCGTATCAGGATGATCGCCGCCGAAGCCGAAGGTTTCGTATACTGCGTTTCATCCCTGGGCGTGACGGGCATGAGGGAGAAGATCGGGCATGAGGCAGGCGAAATGATAAAAGCGGTGAAGGCGGTGAAAGATATCCCGTGCGCCATCGGCTTCGGCATATCGACGCCCGGACAGGCCGCGGAACTGTCAGCTTACTGCGACGGGATCATAGTGGGGAGCGCCGTCGTGAAGATAGTGGAAGAGCATGGTGAAAACTGTGTCGGGCATGTGGCGGAATATGTCCGAAGGATGAAAGAGGCGATAAGCGGCTGAGCGCAGGATGTCACAGGCACAGTCTTTCGGCCGGTCCTCCGGGAGCTGACTGACCGTGCTGTCGGTTACCCGGGCGGGATCTGAGAAATTCGATATGAACATTAGACGAGAAGAGAAGAGGAGAGATGAGAATGAGCAGGAACGTTGTCAAAAATGTGCTGGCAAAACTGACGGCAAGGGAGGACCTGTCGTCGGAAGAGATCTATGGCCTGATAGAGGCCATAAGGAATGATGAACTCAGCGATGCGCAGATCGCCGGCTTCCAGGTGGCGCTGCTGATGAAAGGGCCGTCCCTCGATGAGATAACGGCCATTGCCGCGGCGATGCGGGATAACTGCATCAGGATCGATCCCGACGTGGACGGGGAACTGATGGACACCTGCGGCACCGGCGGCGGGCTGAGTACCTTCAACATTTCGACGGCGGTGGCCTTTGTCGCTGCCGCTGCTGGCATCCCGGTGGCAAAGCACGGGAGCCGTTCCATATCCAGCCTTTCCGGCAGCGCCGATGTACTGGAAGCGCTGGGCGTAGAAATCAACCAGAGCCCGAAAGGCGTCGAAAAGCTGATAGAGGATGTCGGCATCGCTTTCCTCTATGCACCCCTGTTCCATCCGGTCATGTGCAAGGTCCTCCCCCCTGAAAAGGATCTCGGTATCAAGACCATTTTTTACACGGTGATAGGCCCGCTCATAAACCCGTCCAGGGCATCCAGGCATGTGCTTGGAGTATACAGGCCGGAACTGCTGGATACGGTGGCCCACGTGGCATCTTCCATAGGCTATAAAAGAGCCCTTTTCGTCCATGGCCTGGATGGGCTCGACGAGATATCGATGCTGGGCAGGACCAGGATAAAAGAACTGGACAACGGTGATATAACGACATATGAGATCGAGCCGGAAGATTTCGGCCTTGAGCGCTGCAGACCTGAAGACATCGCCACGGGCACGCCGGAAGAGAATGCCGCGATGATCCGCGATGTTTTTTCTGGAAAGGACAGGGGACCGAGAAGGAGCGCCGTGCTTCTGAACGCGGCCGGCGCGCTTATGGTCGGCGGAAAAGCGGGCTGTTTCAGGGAAGGGATCGGACTTGCCGCCGAACTTGTAGATAGCGGCGAGGCACTGGAGAAACTGAAAAGGCTGGTGGAAGCTTCACATGAGTACGGGCGTATTTACGCGTGAGGATTTTTTTGCCCGCGCAGCGTTCAGTTGCAGGTTAATGAAGAAATCCCGGTATGACGGGATAGCGGTGATCCCGGACATAAAGATCAAATCACCGGCGGAGGGGGCACTTGTCCCGCCCGCCGATGCCGCCGGCCTGGCTGCAGAACTGGTGAAGGCAGGGGCACCCGTGATATCCGTAGTCACGGAAAGCGAGCATTATGGCGGTTCGGCGGCGCTGCTGGAGAAGATCGCGGTAACGGTACCGGTGCCGGTGCTCAGGAAGGACTTCATAAGGCGGCGGGAACAACTTGGAGAAAGCATCGCGATGGGGGCGTCGGCTGTCCTGCTGATAGCGTCGATGCTCGACCGGGACCTGCTGGCACATCTCGCGGAAGATGCTCTCGCGCTCGGGCTGGAGCCTCTCGTCGAGGTCCACAGCCGCGAGGATATCGAAAAGGCAAGGCACCTGGACCTGCGCCTCATCGGGATAAACAACAGGAACATACTGGAACTGGAAACTGACTCCGGTACGGTAGCCACCACGGAACGGCTCATAAAGTACCTGCCGGAGGGGATTTTCGTCGTCAGCGAGAGTGCGGTCCGGGGTCCCGAAGATGTCAGGCGGGCGGCTTCGGCAGGAGCCGGGGCAGTGCTCGTGGGCACAGCCATCCTGAAGGCGCCGGACCCGGCCGGGATGTACCGGGAACTGGCGGAAGCGCTTGTCCGGCATCAATGAACCGGCGCATGCTGCAGTATGCAGCCGGCATCCCGAAGGAGTGATGGGAATGGTCCGTGTCAAGATATGCGGCCTGATGACTGAAAGAGACCTGGAAGTATGTGTAGATGCCGGGGTACACGTCCTTGGGTTTGTCGCGGATTACCCGGAGCCTGTCCCGTGGAATCTCACCCGGGACGAGGCTTCGCGTCTTGTCAGCAGGGTTCCGCCGTTTGCATGCACGTGTGTTGTGACAGGCGGCAGTCCCGACGATGTCGCCGGGACTGCCCTGGGCATAAGGCCACATGTGCTGCAGCTGCACCACAGGGAGACCCTCGATGACATATCCTGCGTGGTGAAAATCCTGTTGCCCGAAGGTATCAGGGTAGTCAAGGCACTGCGCATCCGGGCGGACGGGTCGTGCGATTTCGAGATCGAAGATCCCGCGGAAGCGGCGCGCGCCCTTTCGGGAGCAGGCATATCGGGCATACTCGTGGATTCCTTTACCGAAGCCATGCCCGGCGGAACGGGTATTTCTGTCGAACTTGCCACGTTTCTCTCCATAAAGGAAAACAGCCGTGTACCGGTGATACTCGCCGGCGGGCTCAACCCGGCTAATGTCGGCGGTATCATCCGCGAGGCGAAGCCTTACGCCGTCGATGTGCTTACAGGGGTGGAGGTGCGGCCCGGCCTCAAGGATGAGCAGAAAATAAGGGAGTTTATGAACGAGGTAACCAGGTGCACGCTGCACCCGGCCATAAAACCTTAAACCGCAAGTTCCGTCCGGGCCCTCGGCAACGGTCAGCCTGCGGGTCATTGATGGTTGCGAGCGTTGCAAATGCAGCCGGGCTGCGCAGCCCGAATGAGGCATCAGGCATTTCGACCGGCAGCACGGATGCTGCCGNNAACACCGTCGACGCCATGACGGCCACCGTCCCGCAGATCGAGTGGGCTGTATTGCAGAGGATAACCGAACGCATACTCGCGGAAGTGCCGAACGTCAACCGCGTTTGCTATGACCTGAGCCCGAAGCCCTGCGCCACGATAGAGTGGGAATAAACAAGCCGGTACGGAACATGATAAACTGAATTTTTATACGAAGTATAAAGATATATTACGATGCAATGAACTGCCGTGCAGTCAGGCAAAGCAATATGTCTGATATCTGCATGGCCATGACAAAATGATCACATCTACAGATGCCGGGAGTGACGGCAATCATGTATTAGTCGATGCTTCGCTGACAGCTGCAGGCCGGCCCATTTGCTCCAATGAGGGCGCAGGTCACTCGCCGTCCGTGGCTCGGGACCAGCGCCGGCAGCATCCGTGCTGCCGGTCGAAATGCCTGATGCCTCATTCGGGCTGCGCAGCCCGGCTGCATTTGCAACGCTCGCAACCATCAATGACCCGCAGGCTGACCGTTGCCGAGGGCCCGGACGAATAAATCCCGGAGACCCGGGAATTTACAGTGCGGTGTTTCATGCCTGTAATGTTTTGCCTGATTTTCTGATTGATAATTCGTCAACTGTGTGTTATACTATCAAAGAAAAAAATCACACACACGGCAGGACGCCCGAAAAAGTGCCGTTTTACGGTGTTTCGGGCGGATGACGGCTGTGGTGGCAAAACTAAGGAGGTTATATATGTCAGTTATCTCAATGAAACAGCTCCTGGAAGCAGGAGTCCATTTCGGGCACCAGACCAGGAGATGGAACCCCAAGATGGCCGAATACATCTTCACGGAGAGGAACGGCATCTACATCATCGATCTTCAGAAGACCGTCAAGAAAATCGAAGAGGCCTATTTCTTTGTAAGAGAAGTTGTCATGAACGGTGACAGCATTCTTTTCGTGGGGACGAAGAAGCAGGCCCAGGACTCCATCAGGGAAGAAGCCCTGAGATGCGGCCAGTTCTACGTGAACGCCAGGTGGCTCGGCGGCATGCTCACCAACTTCAGGACGATCCGCCAGAGGATCGAGAGGCTCAAGCAGCTTGAAGCGATGGAGGAAAACGGCCTGTTCGAAGTGCTTCCCAAAAAGGAAGTCATCAAGCTTCGCGGTGAAAAGGAGAAGCTCGAAAAGTACCTCGGCGGCATAAAGGATATGAACAAGCTGCCCGGAGCCCTTTTCGTCGTCGACCCGAGAAAGGAAAGGATCGCGATCCTCGAGGCAAGGAAGCTCGGCATACCGGTAGTGGCGATAGTCGATACCAACTGCGATCCCGACGAGGTAGACTATGTAATACCGGGCAATGATGATGCAATCAGGGCGGTCAGGCTGATAGCATCGAAAATCGCAGATGCCGTGATCGAGGCCAACCAGGGTGAACAGTTCTCGACCGAAGAAGCAGAGGCTGAAGCAGAAGCAAAGGCCGATGCGACAGCTGAAGCTGAGACGGCCGGGAAGGGACTGCCGGCAGAGACCGTGACCGAAGCTGCGGCTGAGATCGCAGAAGAGCCGGCAGCCGATGTTGCGGCGGAAACAGCGGCTGAAACTGTAGCTGAAACTGCAGCAGAGACTGCTATGGAAGCCCCGGAAGAAGCCGCCGCGGAAGCAGAAGCGGCTGAAACTTCTGCAGAATGATACCGCAAAAGGGTCGCCCGGCCCTGACTCCGGGGCCGGGCGGATATGCCTTGGATGCACAGGAATAACGGCCGCATGTGCGGTCAATAATATAAATATTAGTGGGTTTGGAGGAATACTGATGATTACAGCTGAAATGGTAAGACAGCTCCGTGAAAGAACGGGTTCGGGAATGATGGACTGCAAGAAGGCCCTGACGGAAGCTAATGGTGATATGGAGAAGGCGATTGAGATATTGAGGGAAAGAGGTCTTGCCGCTGCTGCCAAGAAGGCCGGAAGGATCGCGGCAGAGGGCGTCGTGGATGCCTACATACACGGCAACGGAAGGATAGGCGTTCTCGTGGAAGTCAATATCGAGACCGATTTTGCCGCCAAAAACGAGGAATTCAGGCAGTTCGTAAAGGATATCGCAATGCAGATAGCTGCCGCCAAGCCAGAGTATGTGCGCAGGGAGGAAGTTCCTGCCGATGTCATCGAGAAAGAGATGAACATCCTCAGGGCCCAGGCAAGGAATGAGGGCAAACCTGAAAAAGTCATAGAGAAGATGGTCGAAGGCAGGATAGAGAAGTACTTCAAAGAAGTATGCCTGCTCGAGCAGCCCTGGATCAAGGATCCGGACAAGACAATCAAGGATCTTGTTGCTGAAAAGATAGCAACTATAGGCGAGAATATCAGCATAAGGAGATTTGCACGTTTCGAAATGGGCGAAGGCCTGGAAAAGAAACAGGAGGACTTTGCTGAAGAAGTTGCAAAGCAGATCAAGGGCTGATAGAAATCAATAAAAAGGGAGCATACAAAATATGTTCCCTTTTTAGTGCGCTGGCAGGATTTTTCGTGTTCTTTGAAGAACAATTTATTTATGAGCGGGGGTAGCTGTCATATGGCGCTGAAATACAAAAGAGTACTTCTGAAGCTTAGCGGGGAGGCTCTTGCAGGGAGCCGGAAGACCGGCATCGATACCGAAGTTCTGAATGAAGTCGCTGAAAAAATAAAACAGGCCTATGAAATGGGGACCGAGATCGCTATAGTAGTCGGCGGAGGGAACTTCTGGAGAGGCAGGAGCGGTGTAGGCATGGACAGGACGACTGCCGATCACATGGGGATGCTGGCGACAGTCATAAACGCTCTTGCACTGCAGGATGCTCTTGAATCGAAAGGCGTCCCGGTAAGGGTACAGACAGCCATCGAAATGAGACAGATAGCGGAACCATATATCAGGAGGAAGGCTGTCAGGCACCTTGAGAAAAAGAGGATAGTGATATTTGCGTGCGGAACAGGGAACCCTTATTTTTCAACCGATACGACAGCGGCGCTGAGAGCTGCCGAGATCGATGCGGATGTCATACTCAAGGCTACCATGGTGGATGGCGTGTATGATTCCGACCCTAAAGTGAATGAAAACGCAATCCGTTTTGAATCGATATCCTTCGCGGAGGCGCTGAGCCTCAGGCTTGGTGTCATGGACTCGACAGCGATCTCACTGTGTATGGACAACAAGCTGCCGCTGATAGTTTTCGACCTGAGCGACCCTGAAAACATAATAAGGGTGTTGAAAGGCGAGAAGATCGGAACCACATTGTACTGATACATAAATACATAAAGGAGGGTTTCATATGTCAGAATACAAGGACATCGAAAACAAAATGGCCAAAGCTATAAGCGCGCTGAAGGAAGAACTGGTCGGGATCCGCGCAGGCAGGGCCAATCCGGCTATCCTGGACAAAATAACCGTGGATTATTACGGGGTACCCACGCCGATAAACCAGCTGAGCACCGTATCGGTGCCGGAAGCGAGGGTGATAGTCATACAGCCGTGGGAGGCCAGGATGCTAAAGGAAATAGAAAAGTCCATCCAGAAGTCTGACCTCGGGATAAACCCGAGCAATGACGGCAAGGTGATAAGGCTTATATTCCCGCCGCTCACCGAGGAAAGAAGGAAAGAGCTTACCAGGCAGGTGAAGAAAATCGGCGAGAATGCCAAAATCGCGATCCGTAATGTCAGGAGAGACGCCCTCGATGACTTCAGAACACAGAAAAAGAACGGCGAGATAACAGAAGATGATCTCAAGGTAGCCGAGAACGATGTCCAGAAACTGACTGACAAATACATAGAAGAAGTCGACAAACTCGTGGAAATCAAAGAGAAGGAAATAATGGAGGTATGACCGGATGAGGGATTACTCCGGCTTCAGGCTGGAGGATGCCATCGAGCAACTGAAAACGCAGGGCTACGAGACGGTCGTCCGCCTTACGGCCCCACCCAGGCTGAAAGACAGGGGGTACGGCGCGGACTCGAGAGTAGTCCGGCAAAGGCTGTTGGATGACAGGACAGTCGAACTTTTGGTGTGCAATACAGATAGCTGACAGGCAAGGCTGTGCAGACAGCCTTGTTTGTTTGATAGCATCCATGCTGTCGATCTTTGTACTGTCCGGAGGTAACAGATGTGGTTTTTTAATCGGAGGTCAAAGGACCCCGGTCTGGATACGAGCCGCAATATGCCGGTCCATATCGCAGTCATCATGGACGGCAACGGCCGTTGGGCAGCCAGGAGAGGCCTGCCCAGGAACGCAGGGCACAGAGAGGGTGCCAACACGCTGAAAAGGCTGGTCAGGGAATGCGATGCCATTGGCATAAAATACCTGACGGCATATGC
>DGEQ01000036.1:12629-13674 GCA_002386045.1 Hungateiclostridiaceae bacterium UBA3922
AATTACGGCAGCAGGTGTGAAATAGCCGCAGCTGCCGCCCGCATTGCAAGGGATGTGAAAGAAGGAAGGCTGGATCCCGAGGATATCGATGAGAAACTGTTCTCCGACTATCTCTATACCGCGGGGATACCCGATCCGGACCTCGTGATAAGGCCGAGCGGAGAATACAGGCTGAGCAACTTCCTGCTCTGGCAGTCGTCATACTCGGAATTGTGGTTCTCGGACGTTTTGTGGCCTGATTTCACTAAAGAGCATCTGTACCGCGCTATCAGGGATTATCAGAACAGGAACAGGCGTTTTGGAGGGTTGCAGAAATGAAAACCAGGGTCATGAGTGCTGCTGCCGCGATAATCATTCTCCTCGCAGTGATCCGGCTTGGAGAGACGGCCATAGGCATAGCCGTTTTCCTTCTGGCGGCAATGGCGATGTGGGAATTTTACAGGGCATTGGAAAAAGGCGGATACAGACCGGTAAAAGCGATAGGCCTTGCAGCGTGCGTTCCGCTGCTGTACATAGCCCTGGCAGGGATGCTCCCGCCTTCGGCGGTGCTGAGAGGCGAAGGCGTCGCGTTCGCATCCGCGGTTTTTGCCTTTTGCCTGCTGGTGGCGCTTTTCTGTTTACTGATGTTTTCGAACGGGAAATACAGTATAAAGGATGTATCGGCCACGTTGTTCGGCATACTGTACATACCGTTCCTGTTTTCCTTTTTTACGCTCACAAGGCAGATGGAAGCCGGGCACCTGTATATCTGGCTGATCCTCATCGGGGCCTGTGCGACCGATACGTTCGCCTTTTTCACAGGCCTGGCCTTCGGAAGGGTAAAAATAGTGCCGAAGATAAGCCCGAAAAAAACCCTTGAGGGATGTATCGGCGGAATCGTCGGGAGCGCCGTGTCGATGACGGTTTTCGGCTGGTGCTTCAGAAGCGTGCTGGGTGTGCCGCCGGTACATTTTGCAGTGCTTGGGCTTATATGTGGTATAATATCACAGCTGGGCGACTGGTCGGCATCGGTCATCAAGAGGGCGGTAGGGATCAAGGACTACGG
>DGEQ01000156.1:0-3779 GCA_002386045.1 Hungateiclostridiaceae bacterium UBA3922
TTACGAAACACTGAGGGAACTCGGTTCGATGATGGGTTCAGGCGGACTCATCATAATGGACGAGGACACCTGTATGGTGGACATCGCGAAGTTCTTCCTCGAGTTCACTGTTGACGAATCCTGCGGAAAGTGCCCGCCGTGCCGTATAGGTACGAAGAGGATGCTGGAGATCCTTGACAAGATCACAAGCGGCAAGGGCGAAATGGAGGACATCGACAAGCTGGAGATGCTGGCAAAGAACATCATATCTTCCGCACTGTGCGGACTCGGACAGTCTGCTCCGCAGCCCGTACTCAGCACGCTGAGGTACTTCAGGGACGAGTACATCGCTCATGTCAGGGACAAGAAATGCCCTGCCGGCGTCTGCAAGTCCATGCTGAGCTACGTGATACATGCAGACCTCTGCAGGAGCTGCGGCATCTGCGCAAGGAACTGCCCTGTCGGAGCTATCACCGGCGAGAGGAAAGTGCCGTACGTGATCGATCAGGAGAAATGCGTCAAGTGCGGTGCTTGCATGGAGAAATGTCCGTTCAAGGCAATATTCAAGAATGCATGATGTAGAAAGGAGAGTGCTGAAGAGATGGAAATGGTCAATATTACGATAGATACGCGAAAAATCCAGGTCCCCAAACATTACACCGTTCTGGAGGCCGCTAAGTATGCCAACATCGAAATACCTACGCTTTGCTTCCTGAAAGACATCAACGAGATCGGCGCCTGCAGGATGTGCGTGGTCGAGATCAAAGGCGCAAGGAGCCTTCAGGCTGCATGCGTGTATCCCGTATCCGAGGGGCTGGAGATATACACCCAGACACCAAAGGTCAGGGAAGCGAGAAAGGTCACACTGGAACTCATCCTTTCGAATCATGAGAAGAAGTGCCTTACCTGTGTCAGGAGCAGGAACTGCGAACTGCAGAAACTGGCCGAGGACCTCAACATAAAGGATATCAGGTTCGAAGGCGAGATGATAGAGCATCCGATAGATGATCTTTCACCTTCGATAGTAAGAGACCCCAACAAGTGCGTACTCTGCAGACGCTGTGTGAATATGTGCAAGAACGTGCAGCAGGTTGGTGTCATCGATACCAATGAAAGAGGATTCAGGACGATAGTCGGTTCAGCGTTTGATAAGTCGCTGGCTGAGGTTCCCTGCATCAACTGCGGACAGTGCATCAACGTCTGCCCGGTGGGCGCCCTGAGGGAGCGCGACGATACCGACCTGGTCTGGGAAGCGCTGCACAACAAGGACATCCATGTTGTAGTACAGACTGCTCCCGCGGTAAGGGCCGCGCTCGGAGAAGAATTCGGGATGCCGATAGGCACCAGGTGCACGAGCAACATGATCGCTGCACTGAGGCGCCTCGGTTTCAGGAAGGTGTTCGACACCAATACGGCTGCCGACCTCACGATAATGGAAGAGGTAACGGAACTGGTCGACAGGATAAAGAACGGCGGAAAGCTGCCGCTGATCACATCCTGCAGCCCGGGCTGGATCAAGTTCTGCGAACACAACTACCCGGAATTCCTGGACAACCTTTCGACCTGCAAATCGCCGCACCAGATGTTTGGCGCGCTCCTGAAGTCATATTATGCGGAGAAGACCGGCATAGATCCGTCGAAGATATTCGTCGTGTCCATCATGCCTTGTACGGCCAAGAAGTTCGAGTCCAAGAGGCCTGAAATGTCTGCCACCGGCTATCCGGACGTCGACGTGGTACTCACCACGAGAGAACTGGCGAAGATGATCAGAGAAGCGGGCATCGACTTCACCGAACTGCCGGAGAGGCACTTCGACGATCCGATGGGCGAGGCAACCGGCGCCGGCGTCATATTCGGCGCAACCGGCGGCGTCATGGAAGCTGCACTGAGATACGCTGTAGAACTGCTTAACGGCAAGCCGCTGGAAAAAGTGGAATTCGAGGCAGTAAGAGGTGTAGAAGGCATCAAGGAAGCGACCATCGAGGCAGGAGGCATGAAGATAAAGGCTGCTGTTGCAAGCGGCACCGGAAATGCGAAGAAGCTGCTCGAAAAGATAAAGAACGGCGAAGCCGAATACCACTTCGTAGAGATAATGGCGTGCCCTGGCGGCTGCGTCAACGGCGGCGGCCAGCCGATACAGCCTTCGAAGGTCAGAAGCTGGGTCGACCTCAGGTCGGAAAGGGCAAAGGCCCTGTACGAAGAGGACGAGAACCTGCCGCTCAGGAAATCGCAGGACAACCCGTTCGTGAAGAAGCTTTACGAGGAATACCTTGGACATCCGGGAAGCCACAGGGCTCACGAACTGCTCCATACACATTATGTACCCAGGGAGAATTATCCCGAGGATAAGTAATGGCGACAGGCAACGACAGCGGCTGGTCGCAGGCGGCCAGCCGGAGCAACGGACCCGGGAGGACAGATACGATGAAGGGTGCGGTCAAACCGTCACCCTTTTCTTTATGTTGATTTTTCTGAATATCGATAAAAAAATGATTAGAAACGCAGAAATGTGTGCAAATATATATTGAAGAAACGAATGGGGCAACAGACGGACCAGCATACCGAAGAATGTGTGGAGCAACATGCATAGTGGCAAACACGGCAGGATACAAAGCAACGCCGCAGTAAAAAAACATGCAGGATAACAGCAGCAGCCGGGATACATGCAAGCAAGGCACATATCAGTACCAGCAACAGTATATCCAGCAAACAGATGAAGCAGAAGACAAAACAGCAGAATTGAAGTGTCTTCAGTAAAAACCAGGAGCGGCCGCAACTTTACGGCTTCTCCTGGTTTTTGCATGCCCGCGGCAAGGCCGCGCCATCGGACTTACGCCTGTAAAGGTCCGGTGTTGGACGGTTTAACAAAATTTTAACAACTTATCGTTTGAATGTGGTTTGGAACAGCATTATAATATAAAAGGTATACGTAATTTGTTACCATTCTTCCTCCCGGTTTCGAATAATGCTTGATGGGGAGAACGGCTGATGAAGAACAACAGGACAGCTTTGATGAGCTACAGGACGATTTTCATATGGATCGGGATATTTGCAGTGATCGGTATAGTGCTGCTGGTAGTTGCCTGTGAGACCGGCGTGATCTCGGCCCGGAGCGGGTACGAGGGAACCGGGACCGGGCAGGATGCCATGGACGACATCACGGACGGTACAGGAGGAGTTGCGGAAGAAGACGAAAATGGAAAGAAGGGCGACACAGACGGCCTGCAGCCTGTCCAGCCGGACGAACCTGACAGACTGACTGTCGGAAAGCCCTATTCTGTCAAACTTGTTGAAGAAGGTGCCAGGAACATCCTCTTCATAGGACAGGACAAGGTGAGTGCCTTATATGACACTATAGGCATAGTCAGTGTCGACAAAAAGAATAAAAAAGTCAAGATAATAATGATCCCCAGAGATACGTACATAGAATACAATGACAAAATAAAAGCTGTACTGGATAAGATGAACAAGCTCCACGTCCCCGGGTACCATAAGATAAACAATACACATCACGTAGGCGGCAATATAGATTACAGCGGCAGGTTCGATTCAGGGCCGATCAGTTTCCTGGCCGATGTGATCGGGGAAAAGTTCAATGTCGAGATCCATGATTATGTAAAAATCAATGTGAATGGTTTCAGGGAACTGGTCGACCACCTGGGCGGCGTCGATATAAACGTGCCGTACAGGATGGACTATGTTGACCCTGTACAGGACCTGGTCATCGACTTATGGCCGGGTTACCAGCATCTCGACGGCCACGGCGCGGAAGGCTTCGTTCGCTTCAGGCAGGGCTACAG
>DGEQ01000156.1:4055-4460 GCA_002386045.1 Hungateiclostridiaceae bacterium UBA3922
ATGGCGGTGGATGTGATAACCAATGATTATGAAATCATCACTGAAAGCCTGACCAGCGACAAGATGATCAGGATCGACGGATCATCATACATCGTGCTCGAATAGGCCTGAGCTTTCTCCCGAACAGGCCTGAACTAACCCCTGGACCCTTTGAACGATGCACCCGGTGCAGATACCGTATACCCGGGATTGCATATCTTCCATATCCCGGAAAGTCACGTCTTCCATATCCCCATTCGACATATCTTCCATATCCCTGGTACATATCGGTGCTATGAGGAAATGATGCTTTCCGGGCGCCTGCGAAAGGGACCCGGGCCTTGTCATACCAAATCGTTTATTTTTTCGTATAATGACATGGCAGGAGGCAATATGGTAATATATATGCGGCTTTGCAATGCATCC
>DGEQ01000008.1:0-690 GCA_002386045.1 Hungateiclostridiaceae bacterium UBA3922
AGGCGGAAGAGGCGTGCCGGTATTCGTGAGCAGAGACAGCGGAGCGACAGGATCCGGGCAGAATGACAGTGACGCAGCTGAGTCCTCACGTAATGGCTGCAGCGCGGCTGGGACTTTGCCGGATGATATCGAGCCACCGGCATCCGGGCAGGAAGAAATGATGCCTGGACCAGGCGGAAAAAGCCCATCAGTTGCAGAAGACGGGAACAGCAATCCAACAACTGATGCGGTGGCAAGTAATTACCATGCGTCTGCTTTCAGCGGGAAGCGGGCCTTTGCCTGCCGGTCGAAGAGTGATGCCGTGAGGGGAAAAAGCTCTTCCGGCGGTGTTTTCTCCGAGCTTGCCGCAAAGACGCTCGAAGATGGCGGCGTCGTGTTTGGCGCGGCGTTTGATGAAGAATTCAACGTAAAGCACAGGTGCATAGAAAACATCGGCGACCTGGACGAACTGAGGCGGTCGAAGTACGTCCAGAGCGAGATCGGCGAAAGTTTCAAAGAGGCCGAAAAATACCTGGAAGAGGGCAGGAAAGTTCTGTTCTGCGGGACTCCGTGCCAGATAGCAGGTCTTAAGGCATACCTGGGGAAGGAGTATGACAACCTTACCACCTGCGACATCGCATGCTTCGGCGTGCCATCGCCAAAGGTCTGGAGGATGTTTCTCGATTACCTGGAAGACAGGTACGGCGGCGG
>DGEQ01000008.1:910-1384 GCA_002386045.1 Hungateiclostridiaceae bacterium UBA3922
GTTCGATAACGGCGCCAAGTACATGGTGAGTGTAAAGAAGGAACTCTACCTGATGGGCTACTTCAAAAACCTGTTCACCAGGAAGTCCTGCTTCGACTGCAGGTTCAAGGTCCACAACTCACATGCCGACCTGACGCTGGCGGATTTCTGGGGCATCGAAAAGCTGGAAGATCCCGGGAAACCGGGCGATCCGACAGAGCAGCGGGAACAGGCGGCGCAGCAAAGGCCAACGGGGCAGCGGGAACAGGCGGCGCAGCAAAGGCCAACGGAGCAGCAAACGCCAATGGAGCAGCAAACGCCAGCGGAACAGCGTGGCCCGGTGGGTCAGCAAGGCCCGGCAGATCAGCGAAGCTCGCCGGCGCAGCTAACTCCGGCGGATCGGCATGATCCGGCGGGGAATCAAAACCCGGCGGAGTGGTGCGGTTCGACACGGCAAAGCCCGTCGTTCAGGGACGACAACAGGGGCATATCGCT
>DGEQ01000008.1:1603-4222 GCA_002386045.1 Hungateiclostridiaceae bacterium UBA3922
GATATGAAAAACGGATACAGCTTCGACAGGTTGAGGCGGAAATACATGGACAACACGAGCATCAGGTATAAGCTCAAATGCATCATCAAGAAGGTACTGGGCAGGAGTTGATATAGCATCATGCGAACAAAGCTGTCCTTCTACAACTCGATCAGCGCCGTGGCGCTGCAGTTCGTGAACATCATAGTGAACCTGATCCTGCCCAGGGTGATGATAACGGTTTACGGTTCAAACGTGAACGGGCTGGTGACTTCCATACGCCAGTTCATCTCATATTTCAACCTCGTGGAAGCCGGCTTGGCCGGGGCGGCGGTCTACGCGCTGTACAAGCCCCTGGCGGAAAAGGACAGGGACGACATAAACGGGATACTGTCAGCGTCCAACCGCTTTTACAATATCTCCGGGTCCATTTTCTCGGGGCTCGTTGTCTTGACCGCCTTCATCTACCCGATGCTCACTTCAGGCCAGGGCATAGATCCGTTCACCATCGCCGCGCTGGTGCTGATCATCGGTGCGTCCGGCGCACTGGAATTCTTCGCGGTGGGCAAGTACAAGGTGCTTTACACGGCGGACCAGAAGAGCTACGTGATTTCGCTGATCAACGCGGCGGCCGTTGCGATGAACGCGGTGATCATCTTGGTCCTTGCGAGCTTGCGGCTGAACATCGTTATCGTCCAGCTGGCCGCGATGACAAGCTTCTTTGCCCGTTCGGCACTCTATATCATATACGGGAGGCTGAAATACGGGGACCTCGACTTCAGTGCGCCGCCCAAAAACGAGGCGCTGGACAAGCGGTGGGACGCCCTTGTGCTCCAGGTGCTGGGAGCCGCATCGACGGCCACTCCCGTCGTCGTCACATCCCTTTTTGTCAGCCTCAGTGAGGCCAGCGTATTCGTTACGTACAACATGGTGTTCACCAGCGTGCTGGCCCTGCTTACCACATTCAGCAACGGCCTGAGCGCCATATTCGGCGACATGCTTGTCAGGAATGAACTGCCCACGCTGCAAAAAGCGTACCAGCAGTACGAATACCTTTATTATGCGCTGGTGGCGTGGGGCTACTCGGTGGCTGCGGTGATGATCATGCCATTTATGAGGGTATATACGGCAGGATTCACCGACGCCGAATACATAAGGCCGGCGGTGGCAGCGATGTTCGTGGCGGTCGGGATAATAACGAACATAAAGAATCCGCAGGGCATGCTCGTGATATCGGCGGGGCTGTACAGGGAGACGAGGCTGCAGTCGCTGATACAGGCACTCATAATCGTCGGGGCTGCTGTCCTGCTGGCGCCGCGCTTCGGCATCATGGGGGTGTTGGCCGCGGCATTGCTCTCGAACCTCTACCGCGACATAGACCTGTTTTTCTACATACCGAAGACGGTGACGAAGCTGAGCCCGGTCATGACTATAAGGCGGGTACTCAGACTGGTCGTGCTGTTTTTCATAACTGTACTCCCGGTGGAATTTTTTGTCGATATTAATGTTGGGAGCTATGTCCAGTGGGCGTTATACGCGGTGGCTGTCGGCATATGGGCGATGCTGGTCATCGGCATTGGCAACATACTCATGGAGAGGAAGACGGCAGCCGCGGTCCTGGAAAGGATAAGGCTGATGGCAGGGAGCCGCTCGGTAAGATGACCGGGGCCGGTTGGCAGACAGGCGACCGGGCGGTCGGGGTGGCATAAGGCACGGAAAACATGGGGGCCGCCGGACCAATCGCAATATATTGTTTCGATGCAGGCTGATGGAGGGATATATAGCATGAAGGCAGGCATACTGACATTCCACTATGCTCACCATTATGGGGCCCAGCTGCAGGCATACGCGCTCATGCGCGCAATACAGCTCCTGGGCGTCGATTGCGAGATAATAAACTATGTCAGGAAAGACAACATAGAGGGCAGCAGTCTTTTCAAAAAAGGCCTGTCGCTGCGGTCTGTGCTTTCGAACCTTGACACATTGCTGCATTACCGGAGCCTTAAAAAAAGACACGACCGGTTCGACAGCTTTGTGTCCGATGAGATGAAACTTTCCGGGAAATTCTACGGTTCGTATAGAGAACTGTGCGATGATCCGCCCGCGTACGATGTGTATGTGTGCGGCAGCGACCAGGTATGGAACCCGCTCATTTTCAGCGAAAAGACATTCGACCCGGCTTTCTTCGCCGATTTTGCGAAGGGCGGCAGGCGCGTGGCCTATGCGCCGAGCTTCGGGATCAGTTCGATCCCGGAGGACAAAAGGGACGAGATTGCAGGATACCTTGCGAAATTCGACTGCCTCTCGGCGAGAGAAAAGCAGGGCGAGAAGATTATCAGGGAAATATCGGGCCGGGAAGCGGTCACGGTGCTCGATCCGACGCTGCTCCTCCCGGCAGGGGAGTGGGCCAGGCTGGCAGCGGCACCGGGAAGCACCAGGGAAAATGATCCGGAAACTGATGGCGGTGATCTTCCGGAAGCCAACAGAAACGTACTTCCGGAAGCCGACAGAAGTGGATCTCCAGGAGCCGGCAGAAGCGCATCTCCGGAAACTGATGGCGGTGATCTTCCGGAAGCTAACAGAAGCGTATTTCCGGAAGCCGCCAGGATCGTTCCCGCAAAAGCTGGCGGGGACGATGCT
>DGEQ01000076.1:0-457 GCA_002386045.1 Hungateiclostridiaceae bacterium UBA3922
ATCGTCCAGCATCCCAGCGGCGACGGGTAGCCGGATTTCCCCGACGCGATCCTGTATTCCTTTACACAGGTGTTCCCATCGAGCAGGTACAGGGTTTTGTCTTCTATTTCGATAAAAATCATGTATTCCCTTTTCTCATCGAGCACAGCGGAATTCCCGTCCTTCTCCCCCGCAGAGTCGATGATGATCTGCACGGCGCACAGCGACAGGAGAACGATAGCAAGATATGCCCCGAAAAACCAGGACCTGTTCAATGCAAACACCCCCCTTGAGTTATTTATATGCAGGAGGGATGCAGGACACGTCAGACGCCGGTCGTCCATAGAAAAATCCTTCCGGCATCATGCAAGTACAAGTTCCGGAAGGATCTCCAGGTCCGATATTATTCGTCAACGTTGCTTTGCAATGGCTGACTGGCTACCAGGCGCCAGGCTTACCCGATCAGCCGGTCGACCTG
>DGEQ01000076.1:584-1722 GCA_002386045.1 Hungateiclostridiaceae bacterium UBA3922
CCGAGGCTGTGGGCCAGCGCGATTATTGAACCGACGATCTGGTTGCCTGATTCCATCTCACCGATGCCGCTGACAAAAGCCCTGTCGATCTTCAGCGTGTCTATGGGCAGCATCTGGAGGTATTTCAGCGACGCATAGCCGGTGCCGAAGTCGTCGAGGGCAATGCTGATCCCCATCTTTTTGAGTTGTTTCAGCGTGTTGATGACCTTCTCGGGATACGAGATGAATACAGATTCTGTTATCTCGAATTCAAGGCACCTGCCGTCGAACCCCGTTTCATCGAGGATCCTCTTTACCATCGAAACGAAGGAAGGCTGGATTATCTGGACAACGGATATGTTGATGGTCAGTATGTAATCCCTGTTGGCCGCCTGGACCTTTTTGAACTTGCTGACGACCGTTCTCAGGATCCATTCGCCGATGTCTATTATCAGCCCCGTCTCTTCCGCGATCGGTATGAACCTGGCCGGGCTGACCATCCCAAGCTTATTCGAGCGCCACCTGAGGAGGGCCTCAAACCCCCTTATTTTCTGTGTGTCGCAGGTATACTGGGGCTGGAACACAACATACAGTTCACCGTTCATTATGGCGGATTTCAGCCCGTCTTCCAGCTGGACCCTTTCGATCATGTTCTTTTGCATTTCATGCCTGTAAAACTCAATGCCCTTTTTGCCTGACGCCTTGACATAAGCCTGTGCCATGCCGGCATGCTTCAGCAGGTCTTCCGTGGTCCGCCCGTCATCCGGGTACACCGCTATGCCGAAACTTGCCTCTATCCTGAACTCTTTCATGCCGTAGCTGAAAACATCGGAAATGGCGTCCCTGAAAGATTCTACATAATGCAGGAGGTCCTCGCTGTCCATCTCGCGCCTGACGATGATGGCAAACTCGTCGCCTTCCATGCGGCCGAGCACGTCCCTCCTGTTGAGCCTGGACTTCCATCGCTTCGTCACTTCTTTGAGGAGCATGTCGCCGACGTGATGCCCCATGAGGTCGTTGATCTCCTTGAAATTGTCGATATCGATATAAACCAGCGCAAAGCCTGCCTCGGCGCGGTCGGAATAGTGTATCAGCATGTCGAGTTTCTGGATGATCATCTTTCGGTTCGGCAGCCCTGTAAGAGCGTCGTAATAGGCCA
>DGEQ01000076.1:1998-5975 GCA_002386045.1 Hungateiclostridiaceae bacterium UBA3922
CCGCCGATGCCGGAGAAGCAGATCCCAAGCGCGTTCAGCAATATGACGGCGATGAATCCCTTTTTCATGGTCCTGATCGACAGGTAGGTGTTGACAAGTATCTGCGCCTGGACGGCAAATCCGCTGAATATGTAAAAATCTATGGCCAAACCGAATACATCCAACTGGAACTGCCTGTTTTCATATGCTTTGAGCACGAAGGCCAGCAATGCGATATTGATGGCGGAACAGAGAAAAATCGGGAACCATTCATTGGAGACGCCCAGACTGTCTTTATCCATGCCTGCCGGCTGCAAGTCGGAATTCCTGGATTTATGCATTGCGCACCTCGTTCGAAACGAAAAGTGATCACGTTCCTGAATGCTCCACGTACATTATATCAGCAAGTATTAAAAAATTGCAATAAATTAACGAAACATGGCGATTTTTTGGTTACAGACCCAATAAATATGTCCGGCAGCATTCATTCGCCGCCGGACAGTATTATCTCGAATTTGTCGAACCATACTTTTTCAATGAATTGCTCCGAGGAGAAAAATGTTTTCCTGAAAACAGCCAGTTCACGGGTATTCTTTTTCAGCCACAGCGGAACGGGTATCTCAAGATCCGCGCATAAACCGACAAGACAGTTCTCCAGCTTGTCCCTGAAGCTGTGAGTGCTGTCATTGTCATATGATGCGCCTTCCCTGACGATCTTGCCGTCAATGATCAGCTTTCCTTTGAGAGTCATCGCCGCCGCCTTTCTTTCCCGCTGCCTTCCCGGATGGTGTTGTGCGCCTGCCCCGGCCGGTCCGGTCATTCCTCAGCATGCCCGTTCCCCAGCTTGTATTCGATCGAATCAGCAAGCGCCTTCCAGCTTGCTTCTATTATGTCGGTGGACACGCCTATGGTGGTCCACACTTCGTTGCCATCGGTGGACTCGATCAGGACCCTTACCCTTGCAGCCGTTGCAGACTCGGAGTCGAGCACTCTGACCTTGTAGTCCGTCAGCTTCATCCTGTTTATGACAGGATAGAACCTGGACAGGGCCTTCCTGACAGCGTTGTCGAGAGCGTTGACCGGGCCTATCCCTTCCGCTGCTGTTATTTCCACCTGGTCCCCTACCCTGACCTTTATCATGGCCGAAGAATTACACTCTCCGGGTTTTGCCGGTTCGCTCACTATCACCTTGAAATCCTTGAGCTCAAAGAAAGGCTTGTATTTCCCAAGCATCTTCCGGATTATGAGTTCGAACGAACTTTCAGCGCCTTCATACTGGTATCCCTGGTGCTCCATTTCCTTGAGCTTGTCAAGTATCTGCCGGGTCTCGGGCGAATCCTTCGTGATCGAGGGATCCACCTTCTGGATCAGGCTCAGCACGGCACTCCTGCCCGCCACTTCCGACATGAGGAACGTCCTCTGGTTCCCCACTTCCGCCGGATCAAGAAGCTCGTACGCATACGTGTTTTTCACGACGGCATCGGCATGCATGCCTGCCTTGTGGGCAAAAGCCGATCTGCCCACGTACGGCGCCCGCTCGTCATGTATCACGTTGGCGATCTCGCTGACAGCCCTCGCCACCGGCGTTATTTTATGCATGTTCTCCTGCGGTATGCATCCATACCCCATCTTAAGCTGCAATGTCGGGATGATGGTACACAGGTTCGCATTGCCGCACCTTTCGCCAAACCCGTTTATCGTCCCCTGGATCTGCGTCGCTCCTGCCTGCACAGCCATTATGGTGCTGGCCACGGCCATGCCCATATCGTTGTGCGTATGGATGCCTATCGGCACGTCAAACTGTTCGACGACCTTCTTCGTTATCTCGTAAACATCCATCGGCAGGCATCCGCCCTTGGTGTCACACAGGCACAGGCAGTCCGCGCCCGCGGCGGCAGCGGCTTTCAGCGTCTCCATCGCGTACTCCGGATTGGAGAAATACCCGTCGAAAAAGTGCTCCGCATCATATACGACTTCCTTGCCGAGCTTTTTAAAATAGCCGATGGTATCCTTTATCATCCGCAGGTTCTCATCGAAAGTGGTCTTGAGGATCTCTGTGACCTGGAAATCCCACGATTTCCCGAATATGACCACTGCATCGGTGCCGGCCTTCAGCAGCGATTTCACGTTTGCATCCTCTTCCACCGGGATCCCGACCCTTCTCGTGCTGCCAAACGCTATAAGCTTCGCGTGGTTGAGCTTCAGCTTCGCAGCACGCTCGAAAAACTCAAGGTCCTTAGGGTTTGACCCCGGGTTGCCTGCCTCGATATATGCAATGCCAAGCTTGTCAAGCTGCCTGACTATTTTCAGCTTGTCTTCCACCGTGAACGAGATGCCCAGTGCCTGCGCACCGTCTCTCAGCGTGGAATCAAGTACGACTATCTTCTTCATATCGTCTCCCTTCCGCCGGAGGTATCCTTGCCATGGTCGTGTATTATCCTGTTGATCGCGTTGATATATGCCTTGACGCTCGCCTCGATGACGTCCGTGCTCACACCGCGCCCGACATATATCCTGTTGTCCTTCCTGACCCTGACGGTAGCCTCGCCAAGGGCATCCGCGCCTTCGGTAACGCCCTTGAGGCTGTAATCCTCCAGGTGCACCTCGAATCCCACTGTCCTTTCTATCGCCCTGAACGCTGCGCTGATCGGCCCGTCACCCGTCGCCGCTTCCGTCAGGAGTTCGTCGTTTTTGAACATGCTCACGGTAGCCATGGCTATGACCTTGTTGCCGCTGTTGATCTGGAAGCTGTCAAGCCTGTAGACTTCTTCGACCTCCGACACTTTCTCCCCTATCAGAGCTTCTATATCCCTGTCAGTTACGTTCTTCTTCTTGTCAGCAAGGTCCTTGAACTTTTCGAAAGCTTTTGTCAACTCTTCAGGCGACAGGTTGTACCCCATCTCCTTCAGTCTTTCTTCAAACGCATGCCTTCCTGAAAGCTTTCCAAGCACTATCCTGTTCGTCGTAAGGCCTATGGATTCAGGAGTCATGATCTCGTAAGTGGACCTTTCGGCCAGCACGCCGTGCTGGTGGATCCCTGATTCGTGTGCGAATGCGTTCTTGCCGACTATTGCCTTGTTCGGCTGCAGATGCACACCGGTCAGCTTGCTCACCAGCTTGCTGGTCCTGTATATCTGCCTGGTATTTATATTGTGCTTAAGTCCGCCGTAGAAATCCTTCCTGGTCTGGATCCCCATTATTATCTCTTCCATCGAGGCGTTCCCGGCTCGCTCGCCCAGGCCGTTTATGGTGCACTCCACCTGCGTGGCGCCGTTCATTATCGCCGCCAGCGAATTGGCCACCGCCAGGCCGAGGTCATTGTGGCAATGTACGCTTATATCTACTTTCTCGATCCCCCTGACGTTTTCCTTTATACCTTTTATCAGGCTGCCGAATTCGTCGGGCATCGAATAGCCGACAGTGTCCGGTATGTTGACGACTGTCGCCCCTGCCTTGATGACCTCTTCGAGCACCCTGTACAGGAACCCGGTCCTGGTCCGGCTGGCATCCTCCGCCGAAAACTCAACATCACTGCAGTATTTTTTCGCATATTTGACCATCGCAACGGCCCTTTCGAGCACCTGGTCCTCGGTCATCTTCAGCTTGTATTTCATATGGATGTCCGACGTAGCGATAAACGTGTGTATGCGCGGGTTTTCCGCATTCTGCAGTGCTTCCCACGCCCTGTCGATGTCTTTCTCGACAGCCCTTGCAAGGCTGGCGATCACCGGCCCCTTCACGTTTTCCGCGACCGTCTTTACCGCCATGAAATCGCCGGGCGACGAAATGGCAAAGCCTGCTTCGATAATGTCGACGCCGAGCCTGGCAAGCTGCCGGGCGATCTCGAGCTTCTCCTGTATATTCAGGCTGACTCCCGGGGTCTGTTCCCCGTCTCTCAACGTTGTGTCGAAAATCTTGATCCTTGCCGACATATGATTACCTCCCTGGTACCATACTGATCTCATATCACGGATCTCTGGCCACAAATCTCATATCCT
>DGEQ01000076.1:6136-6921 GCA_002386045.1 Hungateiclostridiaceae bacterium UBA3922
TCTCATATCCTATCTCATATCATAAGTATCCGGCGTTTGATTTTTCGGACCTTTTCTTTTTTGTGCGGATCCTGCGCAGGAATACGAACGATCCTGTCCGTTTCCATCGGGACCGGCCTATTTCTTGAGCCAGCTCATCATCTTCCTGAGTTCCCGGCCGACCTTTTCCAACTGGTGCTCGGCTTCACGCGCCCTGGTGGCGAGGAACTGCGCCCTGCCGCCGGCCTTGTTCTCGGTGATCCACTTAGATGCGAACTCGCCGCTCTGTATCTCGCTGAGGACCTTCTTCATTTCCTTCCTGGTCTCCTCGGTTATGATCCTCTTGCCGGTCACATAGTCGCCGTATTCGGCCGTATCGCTGATGGAGTACCTCATGTACGAGAACCCGCCCTGGTTGATGAGGTCAACGATCAGCTTCATTTCATGGATGCACTCGAAATATGCGATCTCCGGCTGGTAACCGGCCTCAACCAGTGTTTCGAACCCTGCCTTCATCAGTTCCGTGACCCCGCCGCAGAGCACTGCCTGCTCTCCGAAAAGGTCAGTCTCGGTCTCTTCCCTGAAGGTGGTCTCAAGTATGCCGGCCCTTCCGGCGCCGATACCTGCGGCATAGGCCAGTGCGTAATCTTTAGCCTTCCCTGATGCGTCCTGATGGACTGCGATGTGTGCCGGAACGCCGCGGCCTTCCAGGTACTGGCTCCCTTCCGTATGTCCGGGGCCCCTGGGGGCGATGATGGTGACGTCGACATAGTCCGGCGGCCTGATCTGGTTGAAATGGATGTTGA
>DGEQ01000043.1 GCA_002386045.1 Hungateiclostridiaceae bacterium UBA3922
GATCGAAGCCGGCATAGAACTGACGGACGATCTCCTAAACAGGATACTGAGGCCGGACGAGACCACGACCGTGCTGCTTGAATCCATGTCCGGGAAAGGCAGCGAAGTTGGCGGCAGGTTCGAGGAACTGAGGCAGATAATCGACAGGGTGGAACTGAAGGAAAAGCTCGGGGTTTGCCTCGATACCTGCCATGTATATGATGCGGGCTATGACATAGTAAACGACCTGGACGGAGTGCTGAGGGAGTTTGATGAGATCATCGGGCTGGAAAGGCTTCGTGCTGTCCACATAAATGACAGCAAAAACCTGTTTTCCAGCCGTAAGGACCGCCATGCGAAAATAGGTGAAGGAAGCCTTGGTATCGACACATTCGCCAATATAATAAACCATCCGGAATTGCGGCATCTTCCGTTCATTCTTGAAACTCCCAACGAACTGGAAGGATATGCGCGGGAGATAAGCCTGCTGAAAGAACTATACAGGTCCTGACCGGAGATCTGCAGGCGGACGGATGATGTTATGGACAGACGGCGTGCGGAAGCAGCGCCGGCGATGAAGCGGCGTCTCCAGGGATGCTGTGGATGGCGGTGAAACAGAGAGGTGCCGGATGCTGCAAATGGCGGCGAAAGTACAGAACTACCGGGGAAAGGGGACAATATGCAGGAGGAAATAAAAGCAAGGCTTATAGCGCTTTCTGATGAAAAATACAGGGAGTTTGCCGCAGGGCTCCTGCCCGGCGTCGGCAACTTGCTTGGGGTAAGACTGCCGATCCTGCGTTCGATGGCCCGGGAAATAGCCAAAGGCGACTGGCGGCAATACCTGGGCACAGCCGATGACGAATATTTCGAAGAAACGATGCTCCAGGGTTTCGTAATCGGTCTTGCCAAAACCGATGCTGAAGAAAAATTGCGGCTTGTCAGGGAGTTCGTGCCCAAAATCAGGAACTGGTCTGTATGTGACAGCTTCTGTGCGAGCTTGAAATTTGTCAATGACAACAGGGAACGGGTATGGGACTTCCTGCAGCAGTATTTCAACTCCGACAGGGAATTCGAACTGCGCTTCGCCATAGTCACGGGCATTTTCCATTTCACGGACGAAAAATACCTGGATGAGTTTTTCCGCCTGCTTGACCGGATAAAACACGACGGTTATTACGTAAAAATGGCCATTGCATGGGCATTGTCCGCATGCTTCGTGAAGTATCCCGAAAAAACGCTGGAGTACCTGGAGAACTGTGACCTGGATGATTTCACGTACAACAAGGCACTTCAGAAAATCATCGAATCAAAACTGGTCGGCGATGAAACCAGGGCCATGATCCGGAAAATGAAACGTAAATGACCGTAACGCACAGGTGTCAGTGCTATATCATGAAATTGCACAACGATATTGACTGAATTCATTCACTTGTGTTATCATTATTCCCGTCAATAGTGGCAGCACATCAAAGGGTGGTGACAGGATGACCCGTGTTTCCAAGGATCCGGAGGAAAGAAAAGAAGAGATCATAGAAGCGGCGCGAAAGCTTTTCGAGGAAAAAGGCTATGAACAGACGATGATGTCAGACATATCGCAGGCACTTGGGATATCACAGGGTCTGCCCTACAGGTATTTCAAGTCGAAACTCGATCTGCTGGATGCTGTCGCTGCAAAACTGGGCAGGGAATTTGTCAGGGCGCTTGCCGGGTACAGATTCAGGCCCGGGATGAACGCAAAAGAGAAGCTGGACGTATATTTCAAGCTTTTTGAGGACATGGGTTCGTCAAAACTGATTTCACTGCTTCACCGGAAGGACAACAGCGAGATCCACAGGCGGGTGTCGGAGGCTTCGTTCAAAAGTCTGCTGCCGCAGTTGATCGAACTGATAAAGGAGGGAAACAGGCAAAAGGTCTTCGACTGCCCGCATGTTGAAGAGGCTGCCGTATTCCTTGCGTATGGGGCCATGTCGGTCCATGACATGGTCACTCCGGATAACATGCATGAGAAGCTGGAGATCATAAGGGACTTGTTTTACAGGGTGCTTGGGATCAGGTGATCACCGGCGGTGATCCAACAGATCGGTTGTTAGTGTGCGGCATACTTATTGGATATGCCGGTATTACCATATGGTCAGGCTGACCCGGCGAAACCGGTATGGTGCGGCCGGAATTGCTTTAGCCGGATGCTCCGGACAGGAGATCGTTTTCCTGGTTCAGAGCATATTATAAAACGATTGAATGAATGAGTTCATTCATTAGCAGAAAACGGCACAGGCTGCTGCAAGCTGTTTGAGTCAAAGAGGAGGTCATGGTTTTGAGCTACATAACCTTTGAAAATGTCGTTAAGGAATACAGGAGCGGCACCTCTGCTCGATAATATTCCTTTCCTCCCGAGTCAGGTGTTTGAAGTTGCTCATATGAGTACCTCCTTTTAGAGGCACCACCACAGATTCATCATAGCTTTTTGGCGGGTAAATTTCTAGCTTTTACATGAAAAATGAAACAGGAACACTTTGCAAAAGTAACTTCCACCTTTCTCGTTTCCGCTAATTTGCAAAACTAAATTCCGCTGTTTATGAATTTGGGGTCGAAATTACTTTTTCAAATGAGAGAAGCGTTGAAAAGTGTCGAGTGACTGCCCCTCGGTTTGAAAATCCCGTGATTTTCTGATATATTTATATTGTCACACAATTTCATATTCCGCATTTTTTCATACATCATTCAGCCGCTGAAAAACGACCGGGAATTTTCATTTACCTGCAACGTGAATCATCAGAACAGCACGCAGCTGACAGTAATCGCTGATCAGATGTTTGTCATGCGTGTCCGCACTTACGTTGGATCCATTAGTTTTATCAAGCACAAAAGGGGAGGAGAGGATAATATGATCGCAACTGGCGAAAGAGCTACTCTGAAAGTCTGGAGAAGAGACACTACAAACAGCAGGTCCAGCAAAAAGCTGAGAAGAGCTGGCTTTGTCCCTGCTTCGATCAGCATCAGGGGGCGGGATTCGATTTCAGTTAAGATAAAAAGGGATGAATTGATGAAAAACCTGAAGAAGTACGGCAGGACCTACCTGTTCAAACTGGATGTCGACGGAGAGGAGACATACACCGCGATAGTCAGGAACATGCAGCATGCTGCTGTCGGCGGGGAACTCCTGGATGTCAGTTTCCAGCATGTCTCGCTGGATGAGGAGATAAAGGTCGAAGTCGGTATCAGGATAACCGGAAAAGAAGCAATAGAAGCAAGGAAGCTCCTTGTCGTGACACAGCTGGACAGTATACCTGTAAAAGGCCTGCCGCAGGATATCCCTGAATACCTGGCCATCGATGTTTCGGAGCTGGAGGCTGATGACAAGATAACCGTCGGAGATATCCCGTACCCGGAGGGTATAGAACCGGACTGTGAAAGTGACAAGATAGTGCTGGTGATCACGGAGGCCAAATCTTCCGACGAGGAAGGGAGCCAGGAGAGCGGGGAAGACCAGGAGGAACAGAAGGAGACCGAGTGATGCGGCAAATGCGGACTATTGGCAAATAATCGCGGATCCTGTCGTCCGTGATCAGGTATTACTAAAAAAGAGGGCTGTTGCCGGTTTGGACAACATCGGCAGGAGGCCCTCCTTTTTTGTTGCTGATATTGTTGCTGAAAAAATGCCCGGCTTTTGGCTGTTTTTATGTCAGGCCGTCCAGACCGGTTTTGCCGTCATATGGCCGGCGCGTCGTCCGGCAGAGGTTTTATGCGTTTTATGTAAAAATACCTCATAAATCCTATGCTCATCACGACAGAAACGATCTCAGCCAGCGGATACGCCCACCATACGGCGCCCAATCCGCCCCTGGCCGACAAAACATATGCCAGCGGCAACAGCACGATCAACTGACGGGCCAGTGATTCAAGCATGCCTGGCAGGCCGCTGCCCAGCGCCTGGAACACGGAACCCGATACTACGCAGAAACCGGCGAATATAAAGCTGATGCTTATTATCCTGAAAGCAGGAACGCCGATCTCCAGCATTGCAGCAGAGGGGTTGAACAACCACAGGAGCTGTGCGGGGATGACCTGGAACGGTGTAAAACCGATGATCATCACGGCAGTAGCGTAAAGGATGCTGAGCTTTATTGCCTGCAGCACCCTGCTTTTCCTGCCTGCTCCGTAGTTGTATGCGATGATCGGGACCAGGCTGGTGGTGAGCCCGAAAACCGGCATGAAAACAAAATGTTCCAGCCTGAAATAAGCGCCGAATACGGCGATTGCAGCAGGCGTGAAGGTGATCAGTATCCTGTTGAGCCCGTAAATCATTGCCGAACCTATCGACATCATTACTGCGGTCGGGATCCCGACAGCCAGGATCCTCCTGATGATTTCTGCACGAGGCCGGATCTCACGGATTTTCAGTTTTATATCCCTGTTCATGGCAATGTTGAATATCAAGGCCAGGACAGCAGCCGTGCACTGGCTGATCACGGTGGCAATGGCGGCGCCCCGGACTCCCATCGCCGGAAGCCCGAACCAGCCGAAGATCAGTATCGGGTCGAGGATCATGTTGAGTACTGCTCCGAGGCTCTGTGTTATCATTGACAAAAACATCTTCCCCGTCGACTGGAGCAGCCTTTCAAAGGTAACCTGGGCCGCCATCCCGAAGGAGCAGACGGTGACTATCCTCAGATACTCTGTGCCGAGCTCGGTTATTTCCCCGATATCTGTCTGTGTTTCAAAATAAAACCTGCTGAGCAGGATCCCCAGCACCGCGAACAGGACGCTGTTCACAACAGCCAGGAACATTCCCGTGCCGGCCGCCCGGTCTGCGCGTTCCTGGTTCTTTTCGCCCAGGCTCCTCGAAAGCAGGGCATTGATGCCTACGCCCGTACCCACCATTACCGCTATCATGAGATGCTGTGCCGGGTAGGCCATCGAAAGAGCGGCGAAAGCATTTTCACTGATACGTGATACATACATGCTGTCCACAAGGCTGTACAGGGCCTGCACCAGCATGGAAAGCATTGCCGGCAGCGACATCGTTATGATAAGCCTGCTTACCGGCATCACGCCCATTTTGTTTTCCCCCGCAGGCCAGCTTTCATGGACTTCTGCAGTGTTTTCCTCCATATATGTCACCCCTGGGCAATATTGGCATTGAACTGATTATATTATATAGCAATTATACTGTATTGCACAGGAAAACATATCTGCCCACATACAGCAAAAAACCCCAAACCCTGATGGGTTTGAGGCTTCTGGTGCGCCCGAAGGGATTCGAACCCCTGGCCTGCGGTTTAGGAAACCGACGCTCTATCCTGCTGAGCTACGGGCGCATGTATGGGATTGCCTGAAAGGAAATCTCCCTTCATAGAACGCTATAATTTTATAATTATTATAGCGTATTGTCAAGCTTTATGCGAGCATTTACAGATAATGGATCGATCCCGGGTGAGACCCGTGTTAATCCCGGGCCTGTTTTTGCCGATATTTTTACAGGAATATGCTTTTCGGAGGATCATTATGATATACGGCAGAAATACCCGCGGACAGTTCTACAGGGAACAGGAAACCAGTGATTTCAATAAAGTATCGGTGAAAAATGCTATAAGGATCTTCATACTGCTATTTGCCATAATGGTCGTATTCACAGCCTTCGCGCATAATGTTCACGCTTATGATCCGAAGTTCGTCGCGTTCCCGCTGAGCCCGGACACGGATACGAAGATAAAGCTCCAGTGGGAATCAGTCCCCGGGGCGGTGAAATACAAAATATACAGGAATGACGGCGGAGAGGCCGGGTTTGTGCTGATCGATGAAATAGATACGCAATATACGCTGGACCCCTTGTCATATACGGACCAGGGCCTTGAACCTGAAACATTCTACATGTACAGGCTGGAAGCGTATGACGAAGACATGGATAACCTGCTCACGAGCGACAAGATCGCTTCGGCCAGGACTACGCCGCTGATACGCCCTTATGGGCTGAAAGCCGTATTCGACGTAAACTCAAGGTATGTGACGCTTACTTGGAACAGTTCCGCGCTTGCCACCGGCAGTTACATAACCATGGTCGAGAAAGGAACTCCGAATGAATGGTATACCACTGAAATATCTTCGACCAGGGTTCTTATGCCCGGTTCAAACTCCGTTACATTCACTGTCCGGACCGTGACGGCCGGATATGGTGAATCCGGGATTTCAGACCCCGTGACTGTCGTCCCCGTGGAGCTCCCGGTATTGTCCGCTGAATATGTGAATGAAGGTACGGTCAGGGTCTCCTGGAACAAGCCGAAAGACATCGACAAGTATGTCCTGGAGCGCTCGAAATGGGACGGGACGTCCTGGGGTCCATGGGAAGTCATAAGCACCACGCTTTCCGGCACATACATGACACATCCGGTCGAATCGGGAGGGCAATACAGGTACAGGCTGAAAGCAAGGGAGGACAAGGGATACACCGGTTACAGCAATATAACGCATTATGTAAACAGCCTTGCGGCACCGACAGACCTGACTGCACAGATAACCGCACAAAACCAGATCGATCTTTCCTGGACCAACCCGCCCGGGAACACCGGTTTCATCCAGGTGTGGCGAAAAGCCGGAGGCAGCAGCACGTCGGGTGATTATACCCTTGTCGCGACACTCAGCAATACTGATGATACCTTTTCCGACAGGTTCAGCATAGAACCAGGCGTCACATACCACTACAGGGTCAACGCTGCCGATGATGACGGCCACTATTCATCGTACGCGACCGTGAGCATAACCGCTAAAGTCCCTGCAGCACCCGGCGCGCTCAGGGCAAGTGTCGCTTCAGGGTCCGGGGTGACGCTTTCGTGGAGCGATAACTCCGACAATGAAACAAGCTTCATTATAGAAAGGTATGATGACAGCCAGAAGAAGTTTGCCACGATAGGCACGGTCGGCGCAAATACCACCACGTTTACGGACAGCACCGCCGTACAGGGAAGCACGTATATTTACAGGGTCTTTGCATATAACGGCATGGGCAGATCCACATCCCCTTCGAACGAAGTGACGATAAGCGCCTGGGACACGGCGGCGCCGGCCTCGCTCACGGCAATGCCGGTTTCGCCGACGCGCATCGATCTTACGTGGAGCTATACCGGGTCGGAGAATTACAATACCATCATTGAACGCAAAAAAGGCGTTGACGGGACATGGACGCCGATATTCACGACGGCCGCCGGGGTCCTGAAATACAGCGACACCGGGCTGGAACCCAATACGAGGTATTTCTACAGGGTGAGGAAGTCGCTCGGGACGGGTGTTTCCGGTGAACCGTTCCCGGATGAGGCCGGCGTAGGAGCATATACATTCCTTCCGACTCCGGCCATCTCCGCCAGGCCATCATCGGACAACTCCATCTATATCACCTGGTCCGGTGTAAGTGATGCCGACGTGGTGATCGAAAGGAAGATGGCCAGCGGGAACTTCAGCCCCATCATGACTGTCGGACCGACGGTGCGTGGCTGGTATGACAATACGGGCCTTGTGCCCGGAGCCTTCTATACGTACAGGATAATGGCGAAGAATCCGGTCAACAGGTCACTGTATTCAAGTGAACTTACCGTGCACAACTATTACATTGAACCACCGACGCAACTGAGCATATCCATAAAGAAGAACTCTGAGATAGAACTGAACTGGCGTGACAATTCGACAGACGAAGCCGGGTTCGAGATATGGAGAAACACTTATGGCAGCGGGGAGTATGTGCTGTATGCCACGGTCGATAAAAACGTCACCACGTTTACAGATGTGAATGTGGAAAAAGGAGTACAGTACAGTTACAAGGTGAGGGCATTTACGCAGGGTGGCCACACCTATTCCGAGTTTTCCGGCGTTGCGTCGAGCGGTATCGGGATCATAAACCCGCCCGCAGACCTGAGATATGAATATATCTCGGAATTCCAGGTACAGCTTAGCTGGACGGACACGTCGAACAATGAACATGGCTTCATCGTGGAGCAAAAAATAGGGGACGACGGCGGATGGGTCCAGATAGCATGGGTTTCTGCCAATAATACGAAATACATAGTGTCAAACCTCAACAAGTATACAAAATATTATTTCAGGGTAAGGGCTTACAATTACGCAGGAAATGTGGACTCGGTGAGCGAAGAGATACTGGTATCGACTGCATTCCCGGCTGCGCCCACTGACCTTTCGGCAGTGGCCATATCCGCATCACAGGTAAGACTGAAATGGACCGACAATTCGGATTCCGAGAAGGGATTCCGGATACTGCGCAGCCTGTACAGCGACAGGTATTTCCAGCCCGTCGCGGAAGTTGCGAAAGATACGACCGTATACTATGATTCCGGCCTGAACGCGGGGACCCGTTACTATTACAAGGTCGAGGCTTATAATGACGTGGGACGCAGCGAAAGCAAAGTGGTAAATGCAACGACGAACACCAGGGTATACTTTTCGGATATCGGCAGTGTCCCGTGGGCCAGGGATGCCATCGAGAACCTTGCAGGCCTTGGGGTAGTCAAAGGCGTGACGGGTACCCTGTTCATGCCGAACAATACCGTCACGAGGGCCGAGTTCGCAGCCATGCTCGTGAGGGCGTTCAAATTTGACACAGCGCCCGTGGGCAGCCTCGCAGACGTGAGATATGATAAATGGTACTACAGGGAAGTGATGATCGCTGAAAACTTCGGCATAGTATCCGGCGACGCAGGCAACAGGTTCTACCCGGAAAGGCCGATAACCAGGGAAGAAATCGCGGTGATGGTATTCAGGGCGCTGCAGGCCTCCGGCCGCAGGTTCAACGTTCACGACAATTCCGTCCTTGAGAAGTTCATAGACAGGAACAATATCTCGCCCGACGCGGTATCAAGCATGGCCGTGCTCGTCGGGGAAGGCATCATTGAGGGGCTGCAGGGGAACACCCTGGGGCCGAAGTATAACGCGACGAGGGCACAGGCGGCAGTGTTCATCTACAGGGCGCTTCTGAAGAGTGAACCTGCCGACCCGTAACGGACCGGCAAAAACTACGCTGCAGCCGGCCGGTCACTTCCTCGCAGCCAGCGAACGATACCTGGCGGCAAGGGACAGCATAAACGTTGAAAACAGCATAAAAAGCTGCAGCCGGATGAAAAGGCTGCAGCTTTTTATATGAAAATCAGATATATCTCGTACTTAAGCCATACTTTTCCTTCAACTTTTCCACGTGCATGTAATGATCTCTGAGGGCAAGTCCCGATGCCGCTTCCTGGTCCAGCACGACGATGACCCCGCCGGGATGGAGCTGTATCGCTGAAGCCGTTATCTGCGATGTGACCGGGCCTTCCAGGGCCTTAGCCACCACGCCGGCCTTTTTTCTGCCGCTGGCGATCATCATTATGTTCCTTGCCTCGAGGATAGTGCCGATACCCATGGTGATCGCAAAGTGAGGCATTTCTTCCCTGGGCACTCCCGCCTTTTTGTAGAACATTTCGTAATTGTCGTCGAGGGTCTGCTTCGTCAGCACCTGTACCCTCGTCCTCGATGCGAGCGAAGATCCGGGTTCGTTGAATGCCCAGTGCCCGTCCCCGCCGATGCCGAGCAACTGGAGATCTATCCCGCCGGCCCTTTTTATCTCTTCTTCATACCATTTGCAGAATCCATCCGGGTCGCTGGTCCGGCCGTCCGGCAGGCGGATATTTTCCTTTTTGATGTTTATATGCTTGAAAAGTTCTTCATACATGAACCTTGCGTAGCTTTGATCCTCGTCGTACGGTTTGGACAGGTCGATCCCGATGCCAAGGTATTCGTCAAGGTTGAAGGTCCTGACCCCCGAAAAATCCAGGCCCTCCTCTTTATGCATCCTGACAAGTTCCCTGTACGTCCCTATCGGCGTACTTCCTGTAGCCAGCCCGAGCACGCAGTCCGGCTTTTTCCTGACAAACTCGGCGATCACGCCTGCCGCAAATTTGCTCATCTCATCATAATCGCCTTTGATTATGACATCCATAATCGGTCCCCCCAAACCTGATCCGGTATTTGCAGCATTCCCGGGCATTGCCCGGCCATTTCCACGTTGAATGGCCTGCCGTGTGCTGCGAGCGGCTGCACCGCGTCCGGCGTGCCATGCCGTGTTTTGCAGTATCACGCCAAAACCCGGTGCTATTTTTATGATATTTTTTGCATTTTCACATGTCAAGAAAAAAAGCATCCTCAGCGGAAAGTGTTCCCTGGCAACGGGACAGGAAGCATAAATACTGGTAATGCAGGCTGTCAAAGGGTATAATGTTATGGAAGGAAATATGGAGAGGAGTGGCTTTGTGACGACTAAAAAACTTCCTGCAAGAGATGAGATCGATCCCAGGTATAAATGGAGGCTTGAAGATATATATTCGGACGAGGACGAATGGGAAGCGGATTTCAGGAAAGTACAGCAGCTTTCGAAGGAGATCGCTTCCTACAGGGGCAGGCTGGCCGGCAGCACTGAGGTCCTGCTCGAATGCCTGAAACTCAGGGATGATCTGTTCGCCCTGGCCGAAAAGATTTTCGCTTATGCCAGGATGAGGCGTGACGAGAACAACGCCGAACCGAGATACCAGGCGCTGACCGACAGGGCAGTGACGCTTCTGACCGAGGCTAACGCGGCGGCATCATTTATCGTGCCAGAGATCATAACGATAGACGAAGAACTGCTGAAAAAGAGCATAGACGAAATGGAAGGGCTCTCGGTATACAGGCACTTTTTCCATGACATCCTGAGGCAGAAAAAACATGTGCTTTCAGACAGGGAAGAAGAACTGCTGGCCCTGGCGGATGAAGTCATGGATTCGCCGTCCGAGATCTTCTCCATGTTCAACGATGCCGACATCAGGTTCGGTACCATAAAGGACGAGAACGCCGAAGAGATCGAGGTCACGAAGGGCAGGTATATAAAGTTCCTCGAGTCGAAGGACAGGCAGGTCAGGAAAGACGCGTTCCATACGCTGTACAGGTCATACAGGGCAATGAGGAATACGCTGGCGCAGGCCCTCAGCAGCAACATCAAGAGGGACAGGTTCTATGCGAACGTCAGGAAATATGAGTCGAGCCTGCATGCAGCGCTGGACAGGGACAATGTGCCTGTTGACGTATATGACAACCTTATCGATACCGTGAACAGGCACCTGCCGCTTCTCCACAGGTATGTGCGGCTGCGCAGGAAAGCCCTGAAGCTGGATGAACTGCACATGTACGACCTCTACGTGCCCATCGTCGAACAGCCGGCAAGACATATAAGCTATGAAGAAGCGGTCGAAACGGTCAAAAAAGGCCTGGCGCCCCTCGGATGCTGCTATGTCGAGGACCTGGAAAAGGCCTTCGGCTCAGGATGGATAGATGTCTTTGAAAACCAGGGCAAAACCAGCGGCGCCTATTCCTGGGGGACATACCTGACCCATCCCTATGTACTGCTGAACTTCCAGGGCACGATAAACGACGTTTTCACCATAGCCCATGAAATGGGGCATGCCATGCATTCGTACTATACCAACAAAACACAGCCGTACATTTACTCTGACTACAAGATCTTCGTGGCGGAAGTGGCCTCGACGGTGAACGAATCCCTGCTGATGGACTACCTGCTGTCCGTGACCACGGACAAAAAGGAGCGGGCTTACCTGCTGAACCACTGGCTGGAGGAATTCCGCGGGACGCTGTTCAGGCAGACGATGTTCGCCGAGTTCGAAAAGATCACCCATGAGGCAGCCGGGAAAGGCGAGGCGCTCAACGCCGACGAGTTCTGCAAAATCTACCGCGGGCTGAACGAGAAGTACTTCGGCAGCGAGGTGGTCATAGACGAAGACATCGACATGGAGTGGGCGCGGATACCCCACTTCTACAGGAGCTTCTACGTGTACAAGTACGCCACGGGCATATCGGCGGCAGTATCACTCTCGGGACAGATGCTCGGCGACGGCGTGCCGGCCATCGACCGTTACCTGGATTTCCTGAAGAGCGGCGGTTCGGACTATCCGCTGGAACTGCTGAAAAAGGCCGGCGTCGACCTGACGGTGCCGAAGCCGATCGAAGATGCGCTTAAGACATTCGAAAAGGTTCTTGGCGAACTGGAAGAGATCATTGGATAGCAAATTAACGTCAGATAGCGAAATACGGCCTGCAGCCGGGGAAACGGCCTGAAGCACGAAAAACCCCGGCCATCGGCCCTTTATGCAAAACACGGCATTCCAGGCACTTGCAATGATTTATTAGTGCGATAACTTATGAGAAGGAAAAGGAAGGCGATCGACAATGACTGATCCAAGGATAGAAACGTTGGCGAAAAACCTGGTCAATTACTCGTGCAATGTCAGACCCGGTGAAAAGGTGCTCATTGAAACCAGGGGCTTTGAACTGCCGCTGACGAAGGCGCTCGTAAAAGAGGTCTACAAGGCGGGCGGCCTGCCCTTCGTCACGATAAAGAACGACGAGATACTGAGGGCGATACTCATGGACTGCACCGAGGAGCAGGTCAGCCTCATGGCAAGGTTCGAGCTCGACAGGATGAAGGAGATGGACGCGTATATAGGCGTCAGGTATGCGGACAATGCCAGCGAACTGGGCGACGTCCCCGATGACAAAATGAAGCTTTACAGCACGCTGTTCAACAAGCCCGTACATTCGGAGCAGCGCGTGGAGCATACCAAATGGGTAGTCCTCAGGTATCCGAACAGCGCCATGGCGCAGATGGCGGAAATGTCCACTGAAGCCTTCGAGGATTTCTATTTCAGGGTATGTAATCTCGATTATGCAAAAATGTCCAGGGCAATGGACAACCTCGTCGAACTGATGGACAGGACGGACAGGGTCAGGATCGTCGGCAAAGGCACCGACCTGACATTCTCCATCCGCGGGATACCTGCCATCAAGTGCGACGGCCACCGGAACATACCTGACGGCGAGGTATACACGGCCCCGGTAAGGGACTCCGTCAACGGGATCATCACCTACAACACCCCTTCCAGGTACCAGGGCTTCACATATGAAAACGTAACACTGGAGTTCAGGGACGGGAAGATCATAAAAGCGACAGCCAACGATACCGAAAGGATAAACAGGCTGCTCGATACCGATGAGGGTGCAAGGTACGTCGGCGAATTCTCGCTCGGTTTCAACCCGTACATCGAAAAGCCGATGAAGGACACGCTGTTCGACGAGAAAATAAAAGGGAGCTTCCATTTCACTCCCGGCAGCTGCTACGATATCTGCAGCAACGGCAACAAATCCGCCATCCACTGGGACCTGGTCTGCATACAGCGCCCGGAATACGGCGGCGGAGAGATATGGTTCGACGATGTGCTGATAAGGAAGGACGGGGTTTTCGTACTGAAAGAACTGGAACCGCTGAACCCGGAGAACCTGGTATAAGCTTGATACGGGGACGAGGGAAGGCAGGGGACGGTTTCAGGCAGTACCAGGACGCCTGGTGGCAGTGCCGGGACAGTCTTGCCGCAGGAGCGGAAACGGACGGCAGTCCGGAAATCAGCTGCAATGCCAGGTACCAAAACCGTCTCCGCAGATGAGGTCTTATGGAAAACTGGATGATCGGCACAAGATTCATAGTGCTTCTGTACTGCATACTGCGATATTTCCAGGGCAGGATGGAGAATACCGCGCTTGTAGTACTGTTCATGCTGCTGTACATATCTGCAGTCACCACCGCATACCTGCTGAAAAAGACCTCGCTGAAAACCATGTTCCGCATCCTGTCAGTGGCTGTCCTTGCGGTTTCGTCGGCATTTGCGTCCGGATCGTTCCTGCTCCTCATGTCTGCCGACATTTACGAGATCGTATCCGCATACACTGACGACTGGAAAGCCCTGCCGGTTTTTGCCGCTGTTCCGGCCTTTCTGGGCATAGAGTCCGGCGTGCTGACGGAATATGTGCTGACAAGCCTGATGTGCCTGCTTGTGTTCCTCCTTGCGAAAAAACACACCCATGACCTTGGCGTCCTGCAGCAGGCCAACGA
>DGEQ01000089.1:0-1370 GCA_002386045.1 Hungateiclostridiaceae bacterium UBA3922
CGCTCAACAAACTCTGCGAGTGCGCAATATTTTGCATATAGCTTCTCATACGCGTCTTTTTTCACAGGGTCGGGGTCATAAGACCTGGTATACCCCTCGCACAGATGTTCCTGGGCTTCCTCTATCGTATCGTACAATCCGGCTGACACGGCTGCATAGATCGCCGCTCCCCTCGCACACGCCTGGGTGGTCGCCGATACGTTCACCCTGCATCCGAGGACATCAGCCGTCATCTGCATTATATACGGCGATTTCTGTGCGATCCCGCCGACAGCTATGACTTCATCTATGCGCAGCCCTTCGTTCCGGAACGAATCCACGATACGTTTCAGTCCAAACACCGCGGCATTGGCCAGCGCCTTAAAGATCTGCGGCGCGGTCGTCCCCAGGGTCAGACCTGTAATGGCCGCCGTGACAAATTCATTTGTATTGGGGTATCTCCTCCCGTTGAACCAGTCCAGCGCAGTCAGTGCGCTTTCGTCATCCAGCAGCCGGGCTTCCTCCGTCAAGGCTTCAATAAGCCTGTCCCCGATTGCCCGTGCCGTCTTTTCATCAACGAGCCCCATGTTACTTACAGGCCACATCAGAAGTTTCCGGAACCATGCAAAAATATCGCCGAATGCCGCCTGGCCCGCCTCTATCCCGACATATCCGGGAACAATGGAGTTCTCGGCCATGCCGCAGGCATGTTTTAGATTTTTACCCTCAAGTACGCCTGCATGCTCTATCAGCATATCCACTGTAGAGGTGCCGACATTCGTGACGAGCACGTTCTTTTTGATCCCGGCTCCCACTGCGCCTGCATGTGCATCGAGTGATGTCCCGCCAACTATCGTCCCTTCGGGCACGCCAAGACGTCTTGCCCATTCAGGGGTTATCCTGCCCGCAGGATGATCGGCCGGACGGACATTTGTGCCAAATGTTTCAGCCACCCTGCCCAGGTACGGATCTATGCCGCTGAGACAATCAACCGACGGCAATCCACCCCATGCGCTGTGCCACAAAGCCTTGTGGCCCGCAGCGCATGAACACCGGTACATCTTTTCCGGAACCAGGTTGCCGGTGAGCAGGCCGGTGATCCAGTCGCAATGCTCCACCCATGACCAGGCAGCTTCCCTCACATCCCTGTCTGTTCTTGAAGTGTGCAGTATTTTCGCCCAGTACCATTCCGAGCTGTACGTTCCCTGGTACCTCGTATAATCCGTCCCGTTATAGTCAGAAAATGCTTTACTTATCTCGACAGCCTCTGCTACTGCCGTGTGGTCTTTCCAGAGGTGGAACATGGCGTTCACATTTTCGCTGAACTCATCCAGAAGTGCCAGCGGAACGCCCTCCCTGTTGACCGGACAGGGTGTCGATCCTGTCGTGTC
>DGEQ01000089.1:1692-2251 GCA_002386045.1 Hungateiclostridiaceae bacterium UBA3922
AAATCCACACCTATTACATACTGACCCTTGCTCATGATTTCTGTCTCCCGAACAACAGCTGGCTTATCTGCAGACCTTTGCCGTGTTTGATGATATCAAAGCCGACTGCCATTATGATTACGATGCCTTTAATGACCATCTGTACATAGGATGGTATGTGCAGCAGGTTGAGACCATTGCTGAGGACTCCAATCACGAGAGCGCCGACAAGGGTCCCTCCGATGGTCCCGATACCGCCGGTAAAGCTTGTCCCTCCCAGGACGGCCGCCGCAATGGCGTCGGATTCATAGCCCTGTCCCGCAGTAGGCTGACCGGAGAACATTCTTGACGCAAGGATGATCCCTGCCAGCGAAGCCAGTACCGCAGATATTATATATACCTTTATTGTAATACTTTTTATGTTTATGCCGGTATATCTGGCCGCAGTCGGGTTTCCGCCTATGGCATACATCCTTCTGCCGAACCTGGTTTTATAAAGTATTGTCGAAACAATTATCATTACAATTACCAGTATATATATCGGTATGGGTATGCCAAGGAAATACCCGTTGCCCATGGA
>DGEQ01000089.1:2442-4207 GCA_002386045.1 Hungateiclostridiaceae bacterium UBA3922
AAAAGGATGGCAGGTACCATCGGGATGCCGGCTTCCATCAGCATGACGACGGCAACTCCGCTGGCGCCGACTACAGATCCCACTGTAAGGTCTATCCCGCCTATGATCAGGACAAAAGTCATGCCGAACGCCAGCAGCGCATTGATACAAATCTGCCGCAATACGTTCAGCAGGTTCTTGCTGTCAAAGAACGAATCCGTTGCCAGTGTCAGCGCCAGGCACATTACAAACAGGGCAAGAAGGATCCCGATATTGTTTTTGAAAAACCGCACGACCGGATTGTTTATGAGTACATTTTTTTTGGGTTTTTCCGTTTGCCTGTTATCTTTCATCATTCAGTCTACCTCCTGATGCGAGCACCATGATTTCTTCCTGCATTGACTCGGATGTTCCTCTGTTCTCCAGTTCACCGGCTATTTCACCTTCGTGCATAACGATGATCCTGTCGCTGAGGTTGATTATTTCTTCCATTTCGGAAGAAATCAGCATGATAGCTACACCCTGTTCAGCCAGATCGTATATGAGCCTGTATATTGCGGCTTTTGCGCCGACATCTATGCCCCTCGTAGGTTCATCCAGTATGAGTATCTCAGGGTCTGTTGCAAGCCATTTTGATACGAGCACCTTCTGCTGGTTTCCGCCGGATAATTCCTGTACTTTCTGATCCCCCGAAGTCATCCTGATCGAAAGCTTTTCCCGGTGCTCATCCAGGATGGCCTGCTCTTTCTTTCTGTTTACTCCTACGATTTTTATGAACCTTTCAAGTATGGAAATCGAAATATTGTACCGGATGTCGTGCACGAGGAATAACCCTTCATGTTTCCGGTCTTCAGGGACATACGCGATCTTCCTGGCAATGGCGTCACGCGGGTTTTTTATGCTCACTTTTTCGCCATTGATATATATTTCTCCCGAGTCGATCCTGTCGATGCCGAAAATGGCCCTGGCCAGTTCTGTCCGGCCTGCGCCGACCAATCCGGCAAATCCGAGTATTTCTCCTCTGCGAAGGGAAAAGTTTATATCCCTGAGTTTCATGTTCCCCAGGTTTTTAACGACCAGGCATTCATCTGCCAGTTCGTGCTTTCTTTCTGTTTTTTGTACCTCCATCAGTTCGCGGCCTACCATCATGGCTATCAGCCTGTCCCTGTCAAGGTTGGCCGCCAGGTCGGTGCCTATCAGTTCACCGTCTCTTAGCACCGTTATGGAATCCGCGATCCTGAATATCTCGTCCATCCTGTGGGAGATATAGATTATCGCGATTCCGCTTTTCTTCAGTTTTTCTATCTGGGCAAAAAGCTGTTCGATTTCTGCCTGGGTCAGGGAAGATGTAGGCTCGTCCATTACGATAAGTTTCGAATCATACATCAAAGCCCTGCATATTTCAACCATCTGCTGCTTTGCGATGCTCAGGTCGCCGACTTTTGAGCGCACGTCTATATCCATGCCCATGCTGTCTATGACCTGCTGTGCCTTTTTTATCATCTGTTTGTCATCGACAAAGCATTTGACTTTTTTGAGCATTTCCTGGCCCATGAAGAGATTGTCCGCCACCGACATATTTTCAGCCAGGCATATTTCCTGGTGTATTATGCTGATGCCATGGGCCATTGCATCATGCACCGAGTTTATTTCAACCTCTTTGCCGTTAATCTTTATACATCCGCATCCGTGGTCCTTGCTGTAAATCCCGCCAAGAATCTTTATCAGCGTGGACTTTCCGGCGCCGTTCTCGCCCATCAGCGCCCTGACTTCGCCGGGCTTTATC
>DGEQ01000045.1:0-1833 GCA_002386045.1 Hungateiclostridiaceae bacterium UBA3922
CGTCGGTTCCGGTCTGGCGATCACGTAAAAGAAATCCTTCACCCTGGCAAGGACTTCCCTGAATTCCCTGTAGGACTGGCCGGGATAACTGTAGTTTGGTGCCGGGACGCCGTAAGCTTCGAGGCCGAGCCTCTCTGCGACATACAGGGCCCTGTAAAGGTGATACTCCTGCGTGACGACGATGATTTTCTTCGCCCTGAAAATATCCCTTGCCCGGTACATGCTTTCATAAGTGGAAAACCCCGCATGGTCCATGAAGACATGCGATGACGGAATGCCGGCGTTTATGGCGTACTGCTTCATGACATTGACTTCATCATAATTTTTCCTGCCGTGATCGCCGCTCATCAGCAGCCTGTCGGACGCCCCGGCCATGTACAGCTCGATGCCGCGATTGAGGCGGTCCCTCAGCATAAGGCTCGGCGACTCCCCTTCAACATGCGCCCCAAGGACAAGTATGCAGTCCGCATCCAGTCCTTCCGCTCCCCCTACGGTGATGATCCTGCCCCCCGCGGAAGCTTTCACATATTCGTTTATCCCGAACGATGCGGCTAAACCGATGCACCCCGCAAGAAAAATCAAAACAAAAACCTTGCCGATACCTGTCTTTTTCCGTAAAACCATCACACTCGTTCCCTGTTGCCCCCGGTTATTGTTTCTGCCTGCCGCTCTTTCCTGTTTCATCGCATATAGAAAGTACAGGCAGTATTTTAGACATGCCGCGTCTGTCAAATGTTCCCTGTGCAGCAGCAAAAAGGCCTTGTCGATCGCAAAGGCCCATTGATCCGCAATATCCGTATTTTAATATATATCCGTGTTTTTCGGCAGGTATTTCCTATAACCGGTTTTTTGTCTTTATGACCGGGTCATTTTTCAGTTATCCTCAGAACGATCCTGTATTCTGTGTTTTTAAGCAGAGCGCTTCCGATGGCGGCAAGCATCGACCCCAGTTCTTCACCCGCCAGTTCCTTTTCGATCGAGACCAGGAAATCGTTCGCGCCGTCATGTCCGTACTGCCTGCCCGGATAGGCATCTTCCCCGGTCCGTAAGACCCGGACCGCTTCCACGCCCTGGCCCGCCGCAGCGGCATCAGCATTCACCGTGCATTCCGTTGCACCGGTACCGGTCCCCGGCATCTGTCCATCTGTGGAAGTATCCGTTTCCTGCGCCAGTCCGGCTGCGGCGGCATCAGCTTCATCCGCCTGTACGGTCACTGTTGGATCCGTTTCCGACACTTCCTGCGCAATGGCGGCTCCGCCGGCATGTTCCTGCCTGGTTTCCCGGCCTGCAGCCGCTTTACCTGCGGCACCCTTGCCTTTTATCCTGTTCTTTTTCTTCCCGGGCTTTTTGTCCGCATCATCCTTGATATACCGTGAAATCATGCTGTAAATGTTCGGAGGATTCACACCCAGCTTTTCCGCTATCTTCTTCTGTGACGAACAGGTCGCCATCAGTTCCTTCAGCGCCTCGATCTTCTGCTCCCTTGGCAGGCTTTTGAGTTCAGCATATGTTATGCTTTCATACATGCATTCTCACATCCTTCTGTAAATTTTTAATATATATGTAATGATTTCCAATTTTATCATATAAATACACATGTTAAAATATCCCTGGAAAAAAGACATGCCGAAAAATACATGGATAACTGAAAACATGGAATGGCAGCAATGCATTTTCAGGAATCAATGACAGAAAGCATATTACTGAAAGCATAATGCTGTAGGCATGACACAGGATATCGATATGCGCATACCGGGCAGATCCGACGCAAAAAGCCACGTACCGGCACATTTCAGCCCGTTATACGCATACATACCCGTCCACCGCAATATG
>DGEQ01000045.1:2070-7966 GCA_002386045.1 Hungateiclostridiaceae bacterium UBA3922
GCCCACTATATGTGCTCATATTTCAACCCATTATATACACACGTACCCGGTCACTGCTTTATGCACCATTGCCCGGTCAGGTGCCGCAGAACGTCCGGTAACGGCAGGCCGAAGGAGGCGGCGGTGCCGTGTAATGATCCTTGTCGGGCGTCTTCTCGTACGGCCTGGACAAGGCGCGGACCAGTCCTTCCATGACGCTGTAATCCCCATGCTTCTCGGCAGCTTCAAGGGCTTCTTCCACCCGGTGGTTGCGGGGGATGATCACGGGATTGCTGTCCCTCATGAGCTGAAACGCGGAGGATCCCGGCTGTTTCTGCCTGCCAAGCCTCTCGTGCCATCTTTCCTTCCACCGCCTGAACTCATCGGTGCCGAACATGGCTATATCAAGGTCCTCGTCGTATGTCAGCGCCCGGAAAGTATTGGTGAAATCGGCCCTGTTCCTGCGCATGATGTCGAGCAGGCTGTCGATTCAGCTTATTAGTCACGCCAGGGCCAGAAACCGTTGTGTTTGCGAAAAATATCTACTGGTCCCTGGAACCGTCGCGGTTTCCTGTAACCGTTGCCGGTATCCGAAAACATTATGGTCTCTGTCCGGCTTATTGCAAAGAACCTATATTATGTTACCCTTAAACAGGTCTATAAATACTGTGCGAAAGATTGGCAGATCTGACACAGGCACGATCACCACATGTTTTTTCTGCCGCAAAGCACAGATTTCGGCATGTTCCGCGGCGACGTTCCCCCATTATATGCACTTATGCTACAATAGGATAAACGGAGGCAACAGATGAAATACGATAATATCATCGAAGGCAAGTTCATATCACGGCTTAACCGGTTCGTGGCATATGTATGTGTCGACGGTGTCCAGGAAAAAGTCCACGTGAAAAACACCGGCAGGCTGAAAGAACTCCTGGTCGGCGGAGCCACTGTCTATCTCCAGAAACATGACGATCCGAAGCGCAGTACCGCATTGTCACTAATCGCGGTGAAAAAAGTCGGGCAGATAGTCAACATAGATTCACAGGCCCCGAACAAGGCTATGCATGAATGGCTGGCGGCATGCATGCAGATCACGGGTGGTTCGGCAGCGGCCGGTGGATCGGCCGGCGGATCCACGGCCCCTGGTCCCACGGCACCCTGTCCGGTCGCTTTTGCCGGAAACGCGACGCCGGCGGCAATTCTTCGCCCGGGCGAAAAAATAACCGCCATCAGGCCCGAATACACCTACAAGGGCTCCAGGTTCGACTTTCTTATAGAAACGGACCAAAGAAAGATTTTGATGGAAGTCAAGGGGGTCACGCTGGAGGAAAACGGCACTGCGCTGTTCCCCGACGCGCCCACGGACCGCGGCGTAAGGCACATCATGGAGCTTTGCGGCAGCAAGGAGGACGGGTACTCGCCTGTCATCGCCTTCGTGATACAGATGGACGGAGTCAGGCAGTTCTCCCCCAATGCAAAGACCCACGGTGCGTTTGCAGATGCCCTGGTGTCCGCGCATGAACAGGGAGTGCGCATTATAGCGCTGGATTGCGAAGTAACAGTGGATTCCATTGTGATCAGGGATTTTGTCGACGTAGCGCTGGAGCAGGCCTGAACATCGCTGCAGCATGGAGAACGCTGCTGCGGCAATCACGAATGATTCTGCAAAAGGGTGGACACTGCCGCGGCAAGCCCGAGCGGCTCTGCAAAAGTCCGGAATGGTTCTGAGAATAAATGTCCGTCATTGATATTTCCTGGCTTTAAGAAGATAAAACCCATAAAAAAATAATGGAGCAAAGCTTCTGCGGTGGTAAATATCATGTATACATGCGGATAAACTAAGTTCGCATGTGAGAGGAGGATCCACCATGAATAAAACGGTCGTGCTGGTAGTCATGGACGGCATCGGCAAAGGCAGCGGCGGCTGCGGCGACGCTGTTTCGATGGCAAACACGCCTACCCTTGATATGCTGCTCCGGAACTACCCTAACATATATATCAAGGCCCACGGCACGGCAGTCGGCCTGCCCTCGGACGACGACATGGGAAACAGCGAGGTCGGGCACAATGCCCTGGGCTGCGGACAGGTATATTCCCAGGGAGCTAAGCTCGTGAATGAATCTATCGAAAGAGGCGACATCTACAGGTCCGACAGCTGGCATGAAATAATATCGAATTGCATCAGGAACGGATCGACCCTGCATTTCATCGGGCTGTTGTCCGACGGGAACGTCCACTCGAACATCAATCATCTCAAGTCGATGATAGTGCAGGCAAAAAAGGACGGAGTGGGAAAAGTCAGGGTCCATGCCCTGCTGGACGGCCGCGACGTCCCCTCCCTGTCTGCCACGACTTACGTCAACGACCTCGAAGCGTTCCTGGCAGGCCTCAACGACGGCGGCTTCGACGCCATGATAGCTTCCGGCGGCGGCAGGATGGCAGTCACGATGGACAGGTACCAGGCCGACTGGGACATGGTACGGCGCGGCTGGGAAACACATGTGCTGGGCGAAGGCAGGCGGTTCGCCTCAGCGGCCGAAGCCATAACGACATACAGGGAAGAACTGGACGTGACCGACCAATACCTGCCACCTTTCATCGTGGAAAAGGACGGGCAGCCGGCGGGCAGGATCGTTGACGGGGACAGCGTGGTACTGTTCAACTTCAGGGGCGACAGGTCGATAGAATTAAGCATGGCGTTCGAATACGAGGATTTCGACAAGTTCGACCGCAGGTACGTGCCGAAGGTCGTGTTCGCCGGGATGCTCCAGTACGACGGCGACCTGCTGCTGCCGAAAAGGTACCTGGTGAGCCCGCCCAACATCAGGAACACTTTGTCCGAACTGCTCGTGGAAAACGGCATAAAGCAGTTTGCCGTATCCGAGACCCAGAAGTACGGCCACATGACATACTTCTGGAACGGCAACAGGAGCGGCAAGTTCAGCGATGAACTTGAAACGTACTGCGAGATACCATCGGACATGGCGCCGTTCGACGAACGGCCGTGGATGAAGTCGGCGGAAATAACAGACCAGGTGATCGAGGCTATAAGATCCGGCGAATACGGGTTCATCCGCTGCAACTATCCAAACGGCGACATGGTCGGCCATACCGGCAACCTGGACGCAGCGGTCATCGCCGTGGAGGCCGTCGATCTCGGCCTGGCAAGGATACTGAAGGCTACAGAGGAACATAATGTGGTACTGATAGTGACCGCGGACCACGGCAACGCCGACGACATGATCCTGGCAGACCCGTCCGGCAAAACCCAGCCGAAAACAGCCCATTCGCTCAACCCGGTACCTTTTATCATTTACGACAGGCACACAACATACAGGCTCAGGCAGGGCAATTTCGGGCTTGCCAACGTGGCGCCGACGATCGCGCAGATACTTGGTCTCGATATCCCCGGGATGTGGGAAGAGAGCATGCTCGACACGTATTGAGACATACCGATACCGGGGGATCCCCAGCCCTGGTTTTGATATGTCCTGCCTGCATCGGGGCATGCCGCCGCGGCAGAAAACACTCCGCCAAACCTGGCTGCAGCAGTCCGGCAGCGCGCAGTTGTCTTTTGACGTCATTTAGTGCCCATGCATGGGATCCGTCACCCATCCCTGTTTTCCAGGTGATCCGGATACAGACGATAATGAGTCCGGCTTATGCGTGCAAAAACAAGTTCATCCCGGGGGCAAAGATCCCGGGAGCAAAGAAGTCCATCCCGGAAGTACAAAAAGCCCCGTCTCACAAGAGACGAGGCTTAACCCGCGGGACCACTCTTATTGACTCTTTCCCCAAAGGACCCTGCAGCAGGAAAGTATACTCCTTTTGCAGTAAAATCCCTTACTGAAGGATCCGCTCTTTCGATGGCCAACACCATCTATCCCTGTAACGGGGAAACCCGGCACACCCTACATTGTCGGACTGCAGCTCACGGGTGAGTTCGAAGGAACGAAACAACCTGTTATTCTTTTACCGTTTTGCAGCCCTCTGAGAACTCGGGAGAGCAGGCCTCTTCAACCTGCATCGCGTAGGCTTCGTTGGCGCTGTCCGGATTGTTATCGCCGGCCTGGCCAATATCCATCCTGTTTGGAACGCCCATAACTTTCGTATCCTTATCTTCCATAACACACACCCCTTCCAGAAGATTGACAATGACTTAACCAAACCATGATTTATGGTCATTTGTCCGATCGCTTGCTGCTGCTTACTGTGATCTCATTTTAAATCGGTTCTGTGATCGATCGCAGTGATCGCCTGCTGCAACAGCTTGCCGTGATTTTGCAGCAATGGCCTGGCGCGCCCTGTAATGCGTACTGCGTCGGAACTGTTTATAACATAGTTACCCGCATAAGCCCCCGGGTAAACACTTTACCAGGTATGGGTAAACACTCTGCAGCGCAGACTCTCCGCCATATGAACACTCTTACACGTAAACACTCGTTCATCCGCACACTATTACCCTTCCCGCCGTGCACTCTATTTCACATTTGCACGCCTTTTCCGTATCCGGGCAGCATGGCGTATTTTCACCGGCCTGGGTGTGCGGTTTTTCCACTTTCGGGCAGACAGGTCCATTTTCCCGGACCTGCGTGTGCAGTTTTTTCACTTTTCAAGCAGCTGTCATGGACATTTCTCGATAAAAACCGCGATAGCGCAAGAAAATGTGTGTAGTGAAAATTTTGCACAGCCAATGAGGAATTTTCATCTTAGCCGGAAATATGCCTGCCTGATGTAATCCGACGGGGAATAGCCCATTACTTTCTTGAACACGCGGCTGAAGTAGAGCGGGTCTTCAAACCCGAGCCTGCAGCTGACCTCCGAAACGTTCATGTTCGAGTTCCTGAGCAGCTTTGCGGCTTCATTGATCCTGATCTTCTCATGGTATTCCATGATGCTCATTCCCGTCTTCTCTTTGAAAACACCGCTGATGTAGTTGTAATTCATGGACATATGGCCGCTTATCTCGACGGAACTCAGCTTCCGTGAAATGTTGTTCTCCAGGAACATTATGATCCTGCGCGTGATTATATCGCCCCTGTCAAGCCCGGACCGGCTCCTTTCCTGGTTGAAAAGGTCAAAAAACAGTTCCATGGTCCCGTAGCTGAGATATGCCATTTTAAGGTCATTCGACGACTTGCACAGTTGCGTCAGCGCATCCAGCTTCCTTTCAACGAGATTCGGATTATCCACCTTCAGAAGTTTCGGCAGCCTGATATACTGGTCGTAATCGTCCTCGGTAAATTCCCCTGAAGCCGTGACAGGCCTGTATTCGCTCAGTTTCCTGACATTTTCGTCATCAGCGCCGCCATGGAAATGGATGTAATACCACGTCGTCCCCGCCGGGATCTCATCTTTACCGTAATGATGCATCCCCTTTTTCAGGAAAAAGGCTTCCTTTTCGCCAACGACATACTCGGTACCGCACTCCCAGATCCTCATCCCACCTGAGACGATGTATATGAATACGTTGAAGTCGAGAATCCTGTCAGCATGGACGAAAGGCCTGTCCGCCCTGCAGAAATCCACGATCCTCACTTTTACGATATCCTTGAGCCCCAGTAATATTTCCGATCCCATAGAGACACCACGATCCCCGGCCAAATGGATTGCCGCCGGCAAATTTACAGCCGGATTTTCCCCGCTGCCTTATTTTTGGCTTAGCCATCACGGCCGCACCATTCCCGGCAGCAACAGTCCGGGTTTTCCGTACCCTGCCGTCGTCTGCCGGGCCGATGACACGCCCGGATGCAAAACCCGGCTTATCACACGCCTGGCAAGTTCGGCGCCGGCTTAGCCGGTTTTGCGTTATTGAGTGGCTTTACACCATTAGCCGGTTTTAAGTTATTGACCCGCTTTTCGCCATTAGCCGGCTTTGCGGCATCAAGCGGTTTTACGCCATTAAGCGCTTAAC
>DGEQ01000045.1:8090-10175 GCA_002386045.1 Hungateiclostridiaceae bacterium UBA3922
TATTGACCCGTTTTACGCCATTAACCGGCTCTACGCTATTAATATACAACATATGCGATGATCCGTCGAGCAAGCGGAGTCGATCAAGCGGGATCGAAATGAAAATAATGAATGTTTTCTGAAGAATCCTTTATTCACAAAAGCGTCACGGAAAACTATCATTAATTAAAGTGGACAACAAGTTGCACATTGAGATGGACAGGAAGGTGGACAGCGAGTCGGACAGGAAGTTAGACAGTCTGAAGGGTAATAACAGAGAGGTAATGACAAAGGAGTAATGACAAAGGGGTAATGACAGAGGGTTAATACCATAATGTTAAAACCAGCAGGAAAATACCATTACAGGGAGGGTTTGCAAAATGCCGGATACCAGCAAAACACCCGGTATCAAAATGAGGGATTTCCAGTACGGCGACGTTGAACTGCTGCCGGGGCAGCTCAGCAGGAAAACCGAATCTAACCGCAGGTACCTGATGAGTCTTGACACCGAAAACCTGCTGCGGAACCACTACATCGAGGCAGGCATATGGCAGTCCAACCACCTGCCGGATAACATCCACGGCGGCTGGGAGTCGCCCACGTGCCAGCTGAGGGGCCATTTCCTCGGGCATTGGCTTTCAGCAGCGGCAAGGGTATATGCAGCGACAGGCGATGCTGAAATAAAGGGAAAAGCCGACAGGATCGTATCCGAGTTGGCCAGGTGCCAGAAGGAGAACGGAGGGGAATGGGTCGGCCCGATCCCCGAAAAATACCTGGAATGGATCGCAAGAGGCAAGGCGGTCTGGGCTCCCCAGTACACTCTCCACAAGACCTTCATGGGCCTGGTCGACATGTATAAGTATGCCGGCAACCGGCAGGCGCTCGAGATAGCGGACAAGTGGTCCGACTGGTTTTACCGCTGGTCAGGCGGATTCACCCGCGAACAGTTCGATGACATCCTTGATTGCGAAACCGGCGGGATGCTGGAAATCTGGGCCGACCTTTACGGGATAACCGGCCGGAAGGAGCATTACGAACTGATGCAGAGGTATTACCGCCGCCGCCTGTTCGACCCGCTGCTTGCCGGCGAAGACGTGCTCACCAATATGCATGCCAACACCACGATCCCCGAAGTGATCGGCGCTGCCCGGGCATGGGAGGTTACAGGCGAACAGCGCTGGAGGGATATCGTGGAGGCATACTGGCAGCTTGCGGTAAACAAGCGCGGGTATTTCTGCACGGGCGGGCAGACCTGCGGCGAGATCTGGACGCCACCGCATGAAATGTCGGCCAGGCTCGGCAAGATGAACCAGGAGCACTGTACCGTTTACAACATGATGCGCCTTGCCGTGTTCCTGCTCAAATGGACGGGAGATCCCACTTACGCTGATTACTGGGAAAGGAACCTGTACAACGGCATAATGGCCCAGGGGCACTGGGAAGGCTTCTACCCGGCCGGGATCAGGCCGGAACAGCCATCGACCGGGCTGATCGCCTATTTCCTGCCGCTCCATGCAGGCGCCGAAAAACACTGGGGTTCGCATACCCACGATTTCTGGTGCTGCCACGGGACACTTGTGCAGGCCAACGCCACTCACACCGAGGGCATTTACTTCGAAAACGCCGACGGGATCGCTGTATGCCAGTACATCCCTTCAGTCCTGCGCTGGAACAGGAACGGCAGCACGATCATGATCAGGCAGCAGACAAACCACCGGGCAGGAAGCTGCAACATCGTCAACAGGACGAACATCGAACACATGCACAGGCCAATGTCGCTGGCCGTTGACTTTACGGTGGAATGCGACAGCCCGGCACAGTTCGGACTGAAGTTCAGGATACCCTGGTGGGTGAAGGGCGACGTCAAAATATACGTCAACGGAGAACTCCAGGACATACAGTGCGAACCGTCCGGCTTCTGTACGATAAGCAGGACGTGGGGCAAGGATAAAGTAAGCATCGAACTGCCCAAAGGCCTGACAGCGTGTCCGCTGCCCGGCGACCCGGAAACCGTAGCTTTCATGGAAGGCCCGATAGTCCTTGCCGGCCTTTGCGATGGTGACTGCATCCTCCACGGCGACCCGGGGCATCCCGAAACCATCCTCA
>DGEQ01000123.1:0-293 GCA_002386045.1 Hungateiclostridiaceae bacterium UBA3922
ACCGGGGACGTCCTCACCGGCATGATAGCAGGCATCGCCGCCCAGGGAGTGCCGGCAGGCGACGCTGCAGCGGCGGGCGTTTACCTGCATGGGCTTGCGGGTGATGCCGCTGCCGATTGCAAGGGGATGCACGGCATGGTGGCGGGCGATATCGTAGATATACTGCCGGTAGCGATCAGGGAAGCCCTGGAGGGAGCGCAGGTGGAAATCGCGCAGGGTTCCTGACCCCAGGAGAAATAGAGGTCTGCAAAGTTACCATTGAAATATGGCGAGGCAAGGTATAGGATGATACC
>DGEQ01000123.1:610-7416 GCA_002386045.1 Hungateiclostridiaceae bacterium UBA3922
GTGACCCAGCTGGCCGTCTCGATGCTCGATGAGGCCATCCAGATAAGGAAACTGGGCATCGACGTTCCCATCCTTATACTGAGCTATACCGACCCGGCCAGGGCGGATGAGATAATACTGAACGAAGTGACCCAGACCGTTTTCAGCCCGGACCTTGCCGAGGCGCTGTCTGCGGCGGCCGCAAGGATCGGCAGGAACGCGAAGGTACACGTCAAGGTGGACACCGGCATGACCAGGGTAGGCTTCATGCCGGGGAACGGCGCAGTCAGGAGCATCATGGAGATAGCGAAGATGCCGGGCATCGAGATCGAGGGGATCTTCACCCACTTCGCCTCGGCGGACGAAGCGGACAGAAGCTACACGACGATGCAGTTCGAGCGGTTCATGGGCCTTTGCGCCGAGCTTGAGAAGGCCGGGATACACATCCCCGTAAGGCACGTGTGCAATAGCGCCGCGACGCTCCGGTACCCGGAGATGCACCTGGACATGGTAAGGCCAGGCATCATACTTTACGGCCTGTACCCTTCGGGGGATGTGGAGTGGAACATAGATCTGAAACCCGCCATGACGCTCAAGGCCAACGTGATATACGTCAAGGACGTGGACAGGGACGTATGCGTCAGCTACGGAAGGACATTCCGGACCACCCGCAAAAGCAGGATCGCCACCGTACCCATCGGATATGCCGACGGATATACCAGGCTCATGTCCAACAAGGGCAAGATGCTCGTGAACGGCGAATTCGCGCCGGTCGTGGGCAGGATCTGCATGGACCAGTGCATGCTCGACGTGACCGACCTGGAGCATGAAGTACACGTGGGGGACGAGGTCGTCATATTCGGCAGGCAGAACGGGGCATGCATCAGCGTCGACGAGATAGCGGAACAGGTGGGGACCATCAACTACGAACTGGTCTGCATCATAGGCAAAAGGATACCGCGCGTCTATCTTAAAGGCGGAAAAATCTGCAGCGTCCTGAATTATCTGCTTTAAAACTGAATAATAATGTAATAGCGGTAACAATATTTTAATTTGACCGGGTATATACAGTCGGATATAATAATGTATATCAGAAAGTATATACGAACGGCATGTTCGGCCACATAATTTCAGCGAAGGCGGCAGAAAATTATCCAGTGCTGCTGTTGCGCGCTGCCTGCTGTGATGATATCTTCTCAGTGACGAATTGCAATTCGATCGAAAATGGGGGATTTATTTTGGCGGAATTGAAAAAAATACTTATAAGCCTTCCTGACAACCTGCTCAAAGAAGTAGACCATATCGTATCTGTTGAGAAAACCAACAGAAGCGAGTTTGTCAGAGAAGCGATGAAACTGTACCTGAGAGAGAAGAGAAAGATAGAGATGAGAGAAAGGCTTAAGAAGGGGTACCTGGAGATGGCCGAGATAAACATGAGGCTGGCCGAGATGTACATGGAAGCGGACAGCGAGCAGCAGTTCAAATACGAGGAACGACTTGGGGAGTTGGAGTAAACGTGATAATAAAACGGGGAGATATTTTTTATGCCGATCTTAGTCCCGTGATCGGCTCGGAGCAGGGGGGAGTCAGGCCCGTACTCATAGTGCAGAACGACATCGGCAACAAGTACAGCCCGACGGTGATAGCGGCGGCCATCACGTCGCAGATCAACAAGGCGAAGCTGCCGACACACATAGAAATAAGCGCACAGGAATACGGGCTTCAGAAGGATTCCGTGATACTGCTCGAGCAGATAAGGACCATAGACAAGAAAAGGCTCAGGGAACGGATAGGGCACCTGGACGACGAACTGATGGAAAAAGTGAATGAAGCTCTAAGCATAAGCTTTGGTCTGGCCGATATATAAATTGGCGGCATAAGGCTTGGAGCGGCACATTCTGAGGGAATAAAGCAGTACGGACGGAGAGATCCGGCAAACAGATCCATTTACATATGAGACAAGCCTTAAATCCTGAACATACAGCCGCAGCGGCACGCCGGGCATTGACCGGACCGCTTGAAGGGGTCTTGTGCCATGGATAAGGAAAAAGTTTTCAGGATCGTTCTGATTGCGGCATTGGTTTTCTTCATATATCAATTCGGTTTCAGGCCGATCTTCAACAGGGGGAGCGAGGTCATAAAGGCGGACAGGAAATACTGGTCCGAACTGCTTCCCGATGAAGACGGGCCTGTCTACGACGTCATCGTGTACGGTGCGGAACCGCAGGGCATAGCTGCGGCCATATCCGCCGCGAGACTCGGGGCACGCACGCTGCTCATAAGCGAAGACTACGACATGGGCGGCATCATATCGCGGTGCTTCATCCCGGAGCTCGAGGCGCCCCTGGACGGCAGCGGCAAAATGCTCAACGGGGGTTTCCTGGAAGAACTTCATAAAAAGCTGGGCGAATGCTTCTCGCCGGAGAAATACACGGAGGCGGTGAAGGAACTCATACAGGCCGAAAGCGACCTTTCCGCCATCGCAGGTTCCATTGTCACGGGCGTTAACATGCGCGGAAAGCGTATCGAGTCGATCGAGGTCCAGACAAAAGACGGCGAAGTCGAAATATCTGCCAGGATGTACATAGACGCTTCCGACAGCGGTATGCTGCTTGAACTGTGCAATGTGCCATACTTCACGGGATCTGCCGACCTTGGGCTGGAAAACAGGTTCATGCCCGTGAGCCTCAACTTCATGATGGAACCCGGGCCCGGAAGCGATACCGGCACCGGCAAGCTCGCCGGGAAGACGGCCGTTTTCAACGACGGGCCCGTGAAATACCAGCCCATATACAGCAGTACCAGGCTTGAGGATCCGCGGATCTGTTTCCTGGATGACGGGAAAGTCATCATAAGCGGCCTGCAGGTGGCGGGCGTCGATGTGCTGGACGGCGACAGCATGCAGCGTGCCTATGAGATCGCTGTCGAAGAAGCGAAGGATCTCAGCCGCTGGCTTTCCGAAAACTACGTGGAACTGAAGGACCATGTCTTCTCGAAAGCGGCTCCCGGCCTGCGCGTAAGGGAATCGAAGCACTACAGGGGCAAATATATGCTGAGTGTCGACGACATCATCAGCGGCCGTTATTTCGACGATACAGTGGCGATGGGTTCCCATCCGATCATGATAACCAAGTTCGCTGTCAGCGGTTCGTTTATCGGCGCGGACCCGGACAGCTATGCCATACCCCTTGGGAGCCTGGTGCCCGACGGGGTGCTGAACCTGCTCATGGCAGGACCCAGGATATCGGTCTCGTCGCTGGCTGCAAGCAGTACCAGCGCCATAGGCACGTGTATAGCGCAGGGTGAGGCCGCGGGAGCGGTCGCCGTGCTGTGCGTCGCCAGGAACGAGAATCCTGCATTCCTGGACAAAAACCACGAATATTTCAAAGAGCTGGCTGCAGTGCTGAAGGCCAAAAAGATGCACCTGCCTGCCCGGTCCGCCGCAATGGACTTCGGGAAGAACTGGTCAGCTGAAGCCGCAAAACAGCTGCTTTCGCTTGGACTCCTGGCGGCCGGACCCGAAAACGACCTGAGATATGACGCGCCGGCGCAGCAAAAGGACATGGCCTACATACTTATAAACGGGATCTACCGGACGGACAGGAGCAGCTACACCCCGGAACTGGACGCGAAACTCAGGCCGTACATAAACGACAGCAACCTCACGTTCGACAGCATGGTCAGGATGGTCGGGGTGCTGTACGGGATAGAGGGCGACCCGGACAGTGTTTATGAAAGGCTGTGTGACAAGAATTTCATAAACCGCGTACTGCGCGACAGGATAGAAAAACTCGAAACCAACGCTGAGACGATCACCATGGACATGGTTTACTATATCGGGGCCTACAGCATCCGTTGCTATACGGGGAAAGACATATCCGGCAGTGTGCCTGAGGGCCTGTTTGCCCCGGCCGGATCGGGCGATGCCGGTGATCCTTCTGCCGGGGAAGCGGCTTCTGACACAGAAGGAGCTTCTGATACTGAAAGTGCTTCCGACGCCGAAGAGACTTCCGATACTGATTCCGATATAGAAAGAGCTTCCGGCACTGAAGTGACTCCTGGTACTGAAGGAGCCGATACCTGGGGAACAGGTGCCGAACAGCAGATGGCGGGGTCGCGCTAAGTCCTTCCGCCGCTTTGCCTTTGAGCGGATCAGCCCATCCGGTACTTAGCTTTTCCGCCGATCAGCCACGTTTCCGCCTGGCCATTCTGCAACTTAGCCCTTCCGGCATCGATTTCGACCGGCGCTTAGCCTTTCCGTGGATCAGCCACGTTTCCGTCCGGCTTTTCCGCTTCTTAGCCTTGCGTGGCAGACGCGCAGCAAGAATCTCGGCAGGTCGAGCATCCTCCCTGCCCGGCGCGGTTCACGGCACAGCCTGTATAACCATTCCAGGCCGTTTTTCCTGAGAAACTCCGGGGCCAGGGGGACCCTGCCCGACAGCACGTCGAGGGTGCCGCCGACTCCGATGCACACCTTTGCGTTCAGCCTGTCGAGATTGCTGTGGATCCACTTTTCCTGCTTAGGCGCACCGAGAGCAACGAGCAGTATATCGGGAGACGCCCTGTTTATGTCGGCTACGATCCCGTCATTCTCATCGTCAGTGAAATAACCGTTCCGGCAGCCGGCGATAACGATGCCGGGGTGGTCCTTTATGATATTTACCGCAGCCTCCTCGGCGACTCCGGGTCTGGCGCCGAAAAGATAGCACCTCAAACCGTTTTTGGCATATTTCCTGAACACTTCCTGTACCAGGTCGATGCCCGATACCTTCTCAGGCAGCTCATTGCCAAGCATCCTGGAAGCCAGCACCACGCCGGCGCCATCAGCCGTGAGTATGTCCGCCTGCTTCAGGATCTCTTTCAGTTCAGGATCCCTCTGGGCCTGCATGATTATTTCTGCATTGGGCGTGTATATGGCATGTGTGCCGCCCTCTTCGATGAACCTGCCCACGATTTCCACGGCTTCCTTCATCGTAACGGCATCCACGGGTATACCCAGTACATCGACGGTTTTCCTCATTTGATGGCATCTCCTTGCAGCAACTGCTGAATCGACCGTGGCGGATTTCTGTGTTGACTGAGTCAATAGCGTACGATACTTGATTGCCGACAATACGATGATATTATAACCCGGCTTTTTTGTCAAAATAAGCAGAATGATTTCCCACACCTGTTGACTGGGACCGGCGCCTGGTTTATGATTGTTTTGCTGCGGCAGCGCATGTTTCATATCTGCGAAACAGGGAAAAATTAGACTGTGCGCTGCAAGCGGAACAACGGATCACTGCACGCAAAACGACGGACTTCATCACCGGGAAATCATACATAAAGAATACAAGGATGGTGCATGGACATGGCGAAGGGGGACGGATTCAGGAAAATAGCAGAGGATTACATGTGGCTCGTCCTGGGGGCGGCGATCACTGCGGCCGCGATAAGCTTTTTCCTGGTGCCGTACAAACTGGCTCCGGGCGGCATCACGGGCGTTGCCACGGTGCTTTTTTACCTGCTGGGGGAAAGGGTGCCGGCGGGCGTCATCATACTGCTGCTGAACGTTCCGCTTTTTGCTTTCGGATATAAGCTGATCGGCCGGAAGTTCATCGTGAAGACCCTGGTAAGCACGGTGCTCATGTCAGTGCTGATCGACCTGACTGAGCCCCTGGCCCGCAAGTTCACCGAAATGCTGAGCCCGGAGAGCATGGCGGACAGGCCGGATTACCTGCTGTACTCGATCTTTGGCGGGTTCATCATGGGGCTCGGCCTGGGGCTGGTGTTCAAATCCGGAGCGACCACCGGCGGCACGGACCTTGCTGCCAGGATAATGCACCACTTCTTCCCGGGCATCACCATCGGCAGGGCGCTCATGCTGATAGACACTGCTGTCGTCATATTTGCTGCCGTAGCCTTCAGGAGTTTCCTGCTTGCGCTGTATTCGATACTCGCGCTTTATATCTCCACGAAAGTCATCGACGTGATAATCGAAGGCCTGAATTTCGCAAAATCCGTCTTCATTATCTCCGACCATGCCGAAACGATCGCGCAGGACATAATGCGGGAACTGGACAGGGGAGTGACCGCATTCAACGGGAAGGGCATGTATTCCGGCAACGACAAGACGATCCTGTACTGCGTGCTGCACAGGAGCCAGATACAACAGCTCAAATCCCTGGTCAGGAGGACCGACCCGTCTGCCTTCGTAATACTGAGCGATGTTACGGAAGTGCTCGGTGAGGGGTTCATAACATATGAATGATCCATGCCTGCAATTCATCCTGTAAAACAGCAGTTTTGTCAAATTGTGTGGTTTCGAAGCATGCCATATGATATAATTTTAATAGCCATAACAGGAAATTATTATTATTAAAGGATAATTATATATAAAGAATCAGCATTTTTCATATGGCGCAGTTGGCGGCTGTTTTTTTAAAAATTGTGGCAAGGGGTATTATTATGTCACGTTTTTATGTGGATACAGCAATGCTGAGAAACCAGGCACAAAAAATGCAGGCATGTGCCAATAAAATAGGAAATTTCAAATATCAGATCGACAGAGTCGCCGGGAGGAAACCAGCATGGGCTTAACATTGATATGTCCTGATACCGGCAAGAACAGTAAATTGTTTGAGACTGACAAATATCCGCCGGCAGATGATCCGGATGTTTATCGGATCGAAACTCCGGACCGGTTTATGATGCTGGAAAAGCGAAATTCAAATGATTATGCCGCACAGGTGGAAATGCTGTCTGCAGATTTGAGACTTATACGTCTGGATAAAAAAATAACCAATAATGAAACAGAGCACGCCGAGTACCTTGCTGAAATGGAT
>DGEQ01000123.1:7716-14329 GCA_002386045.1 Hungateiclostridiaceae bacterium UBA3922
AATATCTCTGCTTTGGCTTGACTTGGACAATGCTGCGGTGGTAATATAGTGTCTGAACTGAATAGTGAATATAATCTTCAGGGCAGGGTGAGATTCCCGACCGGCGGTGATACGGCCAGGTGCCGTTAGCCCGCGAGCGCAAGCTGATTCCGGTGAGATCCCGGAGCCGACAGTATAGTCTGGATGGGAGAAGATTAACGTGGTCGATCGTGCGTCCCTGGGATTATATTCCGGGGATTTTCTTTTATATGGTGCGCACCATAACGCCATTGCCGGCGCGTCCCGCCTGCAGGGGATGCGGAGACCGGCGTCAGTTCGAAGCATAATAAGTGGAGGAGGTCATGATGATGGAAGTAAACGGGAGAGTGGAAGTAAGTGTGAGAAAAACAAACGCTGTCGTAAGGAAAATGACGATGATTGCCGTACTTTCGGCGCTTTCAATAGTACTTATGCTGCTTATAAGGTTCCCTATCATACCGGCGGCGCCTTACCTGATCTATGAGCCGGCTGACGTGCCTGTGCTGATAGGCGGATTTCTGTTCGGTCCGCTGGCCGGGATAGTCATAACGGTCATAGTCTCCGTCATACAGGCGTTCGCCCTGAGCACCGACGGATGGGTCGGCCTGCTCATGCACATTATAGCCACGGGGACGCTTGTCGTTACAGCCAGCGTGATATACAGGTCGCGCCGCAACCTGGCAGGCGCCATCATAGCCCTCGTGGCAGGCACCCTGGCGATGACGGCGGTGATGATCCCGACCAACCTGGTCATACAGCCGAATTTCTACGGGATCCCGGTCGAGGTGGTCAAGAGCCTGCTGGTGCCGGCGATAATACCGTTCAACCTCATAAAGGCCGGGCTCAATTCGCTGCTGACGTTCATTGTCTATAAGGGCATAAGCAACTTCGTGAAGAAGTTCGTGTAATGCCGCAGAGAAGTTCATGTGACGGCGTAGAGAAGCTCGTGTGACGATGTGGAAGCTCGTATGAAGCCGTGGGACGTCCATGTAACGGCATGAGACGCTCGTGTGGCGCGAGGATTTCCACACCGGGCCAGGGGCCAACATCGGCGGAGCGGGCACAGGGGCGAGCTGTTGCGGATGCGAGCGGAGGATGGAGCGGAGGATGGAAATATATTGACAATTATCCAGGCCTGTACTACAATAAAGTAAAAATGTTGCTATCATCGACAGTTTTTGCCAGACTCCTGAATAAGTTACCGGAGGAGTTGCAAGATGGAAGTGAACAGGCAAAAGATCCGCGAGCTCATGAAGACCCGATGCGAAGGGAACTACAACCGCTTCGCCAGAGAACTGGGCGTCGACCCGTCGCACCTGTACAGGTTCATCAACTCAGGTGTGGGCGGCGGGAAGAAGATCCTGATGTCCGTAATGAAGTACTGCAAGATGAACGGCCTGGATTTCGAAGACTATATCAGCATGTAGTGTTTGTATGTGTACGAACCTCGGCGCGCAACGCTGCGCAGCCGGGGTTGTTTTTTGTGATTGAGGCAGTTGATGGAGTCTCTGCAGAGGTTTTCCGGCATTCCAGTTAAGTATCATGATTATCTGCAATATAGCATAAATATGTTAAAGCACTTCCATTATCGCCAATACTGTACCTGTTTAGACTCGATTCGACAATACCATAACGAAAATTGTAATACTATATTTTTATGGTAGAATTATTTCCAAAGATAGCCTGTGCGTCCATACTCTGTTAATGCGGTATCGTTTGTTTCATCTATTTGGTGAGGGAAACATAAAAATCAGATATGATGAGAATGAAGGCAAGGAATACTTCTGTGCTGAAAAAGAATTATGGGAAAGGTTTATGAGTTAAATGCTTAATTTCTTACTACAGACCAAAAACATCGATCAATATATAAGAACCCAAGATAAGTGTAGCTTGGATATATCCGACAAATCACTTGAAGAACAGGTGAAAATCCTGATCCTCCGGGATTTGTTGCGACTGGACTGGAATGTAAATTTTGACCTGTTTTCGCAACATTTCATTCCCAAATAACGGTAAAAGCCTGATAAATCAGGCTTTTACAATATGGCGGAGAGTCAGGGATTCGAACCCTGGATACCCTTACGGGTATACATGATTTCCAGTCATGCGCCCTCGACCATCTAGGCGAACTCTCCAGGTCGAAAATATCACGATATAAAAATTTGATGCTGCATGCATGCGCAAAGCACAGTCTCTGCCGCCTAACTATAATACAACAGAACCGGACGGATGTCAATCGAAAACAGGGCGGAGGAACAATGTGGATGGACACTGAGGATCCCGATATTTGTTCGGTTTCGTTGACGCGAAAATACTATAGTGATAATATTTTATCGTAATGATTGGAGGAGTCGGCGATGAAACAGAGACCGAGGTTCAGCAACATTGCAATAAGCAGGGTGAGGAGAAAAAGGCCGATCGGTAAGATGATCACCATTATCATCATCGTGCTGGCCGTGATCGTTGTCGCCGGCTTCGCAGCCATACCGCCGATAGTTATGAAAGATATGGTCCTTCTGCACGTGGATGTCAGTGAGATGCCGCCGGAGCAGTTCGGCGTGGAGGCAGAAGAGGTATGGCTGACCACGGAAGACGGGCTCCGGCTTATTTCATGGGAAGTCAAAGCTGATGATCCCAGGGGGATCGTCATATTCCTTTCCGGCATCCACAACCCTTCTGTCACGGCCTATTTCGGTCATGCAAAAATGATGGCGGACAACGGCTATTCGTCACTCCTTATAGAAATGCGTTCCCACGGGAGAAGCGAAGGAAGCAAAATATACGTTGGGACCAGGGAATACCTGGACACGAAAGCGGGAGTTGAATATATAAAGAGCCAGCCGGCATATAAAGATTTGCCCGTGATAGTTTTCGGGGTATCGATGGGCGGTGCCACGGCGATAAATTCGATCGGGGAGATCCCGGATATAGACGGGCTGATCAGCGTCTCTGCGTTTTCGTCATGGGAGGATGCGTTCTGTGACAATATGATCGGCATGGGCTTCCCGCCGATCGCCGCGAAAATGGAAAAGCCGTTCGTCAGGCTGTATATGGGGCTCGAATTCGGTTTCGGCAGCATCAGGATAAGCCCTGTCAACGAAATCAAAAAGCTCGACGGCAGGCCTGCACTGCTTATGCATTCCACGGAAGATTCGCAGATACCCTTTGCCAGTTTTGAAAGGCTGAAAAAAGCGGCAACTGGCCAGGTCGAAACTTTCGTCCGTACCGGGGATCACCATATGATGTGCATGGAGGAGCATTTCACAGAACCGTGGAAAGATGAAGAATATGCCGGCGCCATCCTTTCATTCCTGGAGGAGCATTTCTGAGCACAGTATCGACCAGGATATAGCGTCATCCAGGATATAGCGTCATCCGGAATATCGCATAAAAACGGAATATGGCACTGACCTGAATATCATTGTCCGGGCTAGACATTGACCGGAAAAAGGCCGCATGGCAGCGGGGATCGTCACGTCTGCAGTTGCCGACATGGCCGCGGCTGGCGGCTCGTGACATACTTTTGTCGGTTTGCGATATTCGTTGCTGTGGCCGTGCTGATATACCTTTCCCCGGGATATTGCCCCGACGCCGGCAGTTTGCTTCCCCGTATCATTCTGCCGTGACATTATTCAGCTGCCGGGGAAATACTTCACAAGGCCTGAAAACAGGTCAACGATCCAATCGGGCAATTTCGGGAATGCAGCCCGGATGAGAGCGGCTGCCTCAGTAACGGCCTCAGGACCCGCCTGGCCTATTCTCAGCATATATTCACCGTCTATTTCATTCCCTATGGCAACAGTACCGGCTGCAACTCCACCTATCGCTATTTTTCCCAGGCAAACTCCCCCGATAGCCCCAAGCCCCAGGGCAACTCCGCCGAATGCGACAGCACCGACAGCCACGCTGCCCAGGGCCATCAGCAGGCCGAGAGCGACCGCGCCCAGTGAGATGAGACCGACGGCCAAAGCCCCGATGCTTATTATCCCTATCGGTATTGCCCCAATGGAAACGACTCCCAGCGATACCGTGCCGATCGCAATGATACCCTTTGCCAATGCAGGTCTGCCGTACCTGTTGAATTTGATGTGGACCAGCGGCAGTCCGAATATGGTCGTTTTTGATCTGTATTCATATGCCGGCTCCAGGTATTTCGCATTTTCCGAAAGATTTGGCAGCAGTTCGTTGAGCAGTTCGCTTTTATCTTCATAGATCGAATCCATGAATTCGCGCGCAACTTCCCTGGGATCGCCCAGCCGGGCCAGCACGCTGTCAGTGTCTTCCGTGCGCGTGGCTTCGCTGAGCTGCAAGACAAGGTCTTCCCGTATACGTTCCTTCGTCTTGTTGTCGGCAATGATGAAGGAAAGGACTTCGTCCACATATCGGTTGATTCTGTCCATTCAGGCAATACCCTCTTTCATATATAAACTGTGCTGGTTATCAGCTTATGACGGTTATCAGCCGGTTATCAGCCGGATCGCATCAATGAGCGTCTCAAGTTCCTGCTTCATGTTTCCGAGCGCCCTGATGCCTTCATCGGTTATCATGTAATACTTTCTCGGGACGCTTCGCCTTTCACGCTCCTTTTCCCAGGAGCTTTCGATATACCCGCTGTCCTCAAGCCTGTAAAGGACAGGGTAAAGCGTGCCCTCTTTCATTTTGAAAACGCCGTTGCTCCTGGTGTCCAGCTCCTGTATCAGTTGATACCCGTACATCTTGTCTTCGCTCAGAAGGCTTAGTATCAGTATCTCTATGACGCCTTTCTTCAGTTGCCTGCTGACTTCCGTCAAATGTATGCTCTCCATATTTAAGTATTTAGTATTACTAAGTATATGATAATAGAAAGTATATTCCATGTCAATACTGATTTTGGAATATGGCAAACCGATTTTCCATCTGGTAGAATTGTTCAGGGGAACTGCCCGATCGGATCATGCCGGCCGGATCATGCCGGACACCAGACAGGATCCCGGACCAGGCGCGCGGCACGCAAACATAATGACCCGGGGGTGGGTATGAACAGCTTGTTTTTTTATGATACGCGAATAGGGAAAGTGGCGATCGCAGATAATGGGAGGGCCGTCATACTGCTGAAATTTTTCAGGGATGGCCGGACTGCCTGCGACAGGGCGGACGAAAGCCGGACCGCCTACGACAGAGTGGATGAAAACGGGACCTCCTGCGGCAGGACGGACGAAAGCTGGACCTCCTGCAACGGGGCGGACGAAAGCCAGACCTCCTGTGACAGGACGTACGAAGGCTGGACTGCCTGCGACAGGGCGGATGAAAACGGGACTGCCTGCGACAGGACAGACGAAAACGGGACCGGCACGGCAGTAGGATGCATGGCCGAAGATGCTGAAATGCTGCTGCGGCGCACTTTTGGGAATTTGCGTGTCCTGGCCGGCGGATCTCCTTTTGCAATAAGTGAAACACCACTTATCAGGGAAGCCGCCAGGCAGCTCTATGAGTATCTTGACGGGAAACGCAAGGTATTCTGCGTTCCACTGGAACTTGAGGGGACGCCGTTCCAGAAAAAGGTCTGGCAGGCATTGACCGAGATCCCCTACGGACAGACAAGGACCTACCGCGAGATAGCTGAGCGCATAGGGAATCCGAAGGCTGCAAGGGCGGTCGGAATGGCAAACAACAGGAACCCGGCCGCCGTGTTCGTGCCGTGCCACCGTGTGATAGGCGCCGACGGCAGTCTGGTGGGATATGCGGGCGGCCTTGATATAAAGAAAAAGCTGCTGGACCTTGAGAGGATGCATACACCTGGCAAAATGACAGGCGGGAATGAAGTGAGCATATGACGGTGGACCTGGGCGAAAACAACAGGCAAAATGAAAAGGCAAAAAGCACAGGGCAGACATCACAGGACACAAAGCAAAAGGCAAAGAGCACGGGGCAAACATCGCAGGACACAAAGCAAAAGGCAAAGAGCACGGGGCAGACATCACAGGACGAATAGCGAAGGGTAGATATCACAGGACGAACAAATGACAGGTGACTGTCCTGAGTGCGGCCCGGCGGAGGGATATAAGACGGTGAGCGGAGCGATCCGGGATATGCAAAACAGTACAGAAAGCTGTGAACTACATAAAACAGGTGATAAACGTCATAAATATGGCAATGGACTTTATGGGTCCGGCAGCGGCAGGCTGCACATAGGCTGCCACCTTTCATCTTCGGGCGGATATCTGCGGATGGGGAAAATGGCGATGTCTATCGGCGCCGATACATTCCAGTTTTTTACCCGCAACCCGAGGGGCGGAAAAGCCAAAGATATCGATCCGGATGATGCAGCCGCCTTCCTTGGACTGGCTGAAGGAAATGGTTTCGTGCAGATAATGGCCCACGCGCCGTACACGCTGAATCCGTGTGCGGCAGACAGGCGGGTCCGGGCATTTGCCCTGGAAGTCATGTCGGACGACATGGCCAGGATGGAATACACTCCCGGCAACTTTTATAATTTTCATCCCGGAAGCCATGTGGGGCAGGGGATCGAAGCCGGCATAGAACTGACGGCCGATCTCCTAAACAGGATACTGAGGCCGGACCAGACCACGACCGTGCTGCTTGAAACCATGTCCGG
>DGEQ01000148.1 GCA_002386045.1 Hungateiclostridiaceae bacterium UBA3922
CGTGCCGGTGACCGTTCCGCATCAGGGATTGCTTCGTCAACAGCTGCGATCCGGCTCATTTCCTCCAATGAGGGCGCAGGTCACTCGCCGTCCATGGCTCGGGACCAGCGCCGGCAGCGTCCGTGCTGCCGGTTGTGGAGCCTGGTGCCTCATTCGAGCTTCATGAGCCGGCTGCATCTGTAAAACTTGCAACCCATCGATGCGGACCAGTCACCGGCACGGCCTGTACTTTGCCTGCTATGATGCACGCCAGTACCGGCTGTATTTTTTTGTGGTTACAAAGTACGTTCAATTATTGTATAATCTAACATGAGTGCTTGTAAAAACACGCACTTATTCTTTGCAGGGGGTCACCGAGTCCTATGGACCGAAATGAGGAGCTTTTGGTCAGTAAGGCAAAGGCCGGAGATGTCGCGGCCTTTGAGCAACTGATAGAAGCATATCAGAAAAAGGTATACAATCTTGCCCTCAGGATGACAGGCAACCAGGAAGATGCTGCTGATCTTGCACAGGAAGCCTTCATCAGGGTATTCAGGTCGATCTCCGGCTTCAAGGAGCAGTCGTCTTTTTCAACGTGGATCTATAGGATCACCACAAACGTTTGCCTTGATGAAATAAGAAAAAGAAAAAACAGGAAAGTGATATCGATCGACGAAGACATACATATGGATGACGGGGAAATGAAGCGCCAGATAGTCAGTGACGATCCGCTTCCCGATGAGATGGCTGAGAGGGCGGAACTGCGGAATATAGTGAACGATGCGATAAACAGCCTGCCGGAAGACCAGAAGGTCGTGATCACTCTGAGGGACCTGAATGGCCTGAGCTACGAGGAGATCGCACAGGTGCTCGGTATCCCGGGAGGCACTGTGAAATCGAGGATCAACAGGGCCAGACAGGCGCTCCGCAATGTTTTGTTGTCCAGGACGGAACTTTTGACCGATGATTGCGTCAAATAACGTGAAAGGAGGGTTGGAGATGATGGTCTGTGCGGATGTGAGAGAAAATATCAGCGCATATGCAGATGGCGAATTAAGCGCCGATGAAAGGAAATCATTCGAAGAGCACATAAGCAGTTGTCCCGAATGCAGGAAAGAGCTCGATGACATGGTAAGGATCATAAAGCTCTGCCGCAGCATGCCTTTGTATGACCTTCCTGAAGGCTTCAGGGACGAGCTCCATGCAAAACTGACCGCGGCGGCGGACAGAAACCGAAATTCGTCAGGCGCTGAGAAATCCAGGATGGTACGGACTGCAAGGACCTTTGCATCGATCGCGGCAGGCATACTCCTGATCTTCCTTGGCGGCATCATCGTGAGATCCGGATTGATTTCAGGCAGACTCGGAGCAAAAGCCGATGTGCCGGCTGAAATGACAGCCGCTGCGGGCGCAGCCGAAAGCCCTGCAGCAGAAGCTGCCGACAGTAGCGCAAAGATCACCGATGCAGGAGACGACCAAATCTCCATGCGGTTTAGTGAGTCAAACGAAGCAATGGCGGAAATGGCTGAAGCAGAAGCGGAACCGACGGACTCAGGCCAGAGGCTCATATCTCCGCGGCATTTTGAGATCGACCGCTCATCGGCGGACTGTGACCGGGCCAACGGCCTCGGTATAGCAACAGCCCAAATGACGACGCCGGCTTTCAGAACTTCAGAGATGTACGTCAATGCAGACGATCCGGCGGCGGCAATGGAAACCGTCATGACGCTGGCAACGGACAACAATGGAGAACTCTATGCTGACGGGACCGCTCTTCAGGGAAAGGCAAGGGCCGATCATCCGAGCCAGTCAGCCTTCGGCGGCGGGAAGGAAGGTTCCCGGGCACAACTGAAACTCGTGCTGACCTTCACCGGTACAGATTTCGACAATTTCACGGCAGCACTGAATGATACGTTCGGAGCGGCAAATGTGCAGGCCGGTGCGGTGGTTGCCGAAGACCGGTCGGAAGAACTGGACATGCTGATAAATAAGGCCGATGAATACGAGCGGCTCATAGGAGAACTGCAGGAGAATGACGACGGGAGCAGTGCCGGGGAGATAGAGAAGCTGAAAAAAGAAAAAGAGGAGATAGAAGGGCGGATCGAATCGCTGAGGTCCAGATCGGATATCATCATGGTCGATGTTTATATAAATCCCAAGTAGCCAGATCGCATCCAGATACGGCTGCCATTTACGGCAGCCGTTTTTTTGTGTAGAATATATTGGATGCATATTGGATGAAAAGCATGGCCTGCGGCAAAACATATAAATGTAAAGCAGGCGACGGAGGTGCCGTATGGAAAAACTGATGCTTATCGACGGCAACAGCATACTCAACAGGGCTTTTTACGGGCTGCAGGGTCCGCGGATGCTCACCGCAGCGGACGGGCTTCACACCAACGCGATCTATGCGTTCCTGAATATACTGAACAAGTACCTTGCAGAGGAAGAACCGCAGTATATATGCGTGGCTTTCGACCTCAGGGCACCGACGTTCAGGCACCGTGAGTTCGACGGCTATAAAGCGCACAGGAAGGGGATGCCTCCCGAACTGGCCGAGCAGGTCCCCTATACCAAGGAAATACTTGACGCGATGAACATAAAGCGCCTTGAAGTTGAAGGATATGAGGCGGACGACATAATCGGTTCTGTTTCAAAATGCGCCGAAGAAAGAAAAATGCAGGTCGTGATCGTTACGGGAGACAGGGATTCATTGCAGCTGGCATCTGAAAATACGAGGATAATAATACCTGTTACAAGGGCCGGCAGGACGGAAACCGAGCATTTCGATGCGGCGGCAGTGTTCGGACGCTATGGTGTTACACCGGCGCAGCTCATAGACGTGAAAGCGCTGATGGGCGACAAATCGGACAACATACCCGGCGTCCCCGGGATAGGCGAAAAAACGGCCCTGGAATTGATACAGGAATACGGGACGCTTGAAGGCGTATATGAAAACCTCGAAAAAATAAGCAGGAAAGCCGTGCGCGAGAAGCTGGAAGCCAACAGGGACCTGGCTTTCATGAGCAGGCGCCTTGCCGCCATCGAAAGGAACGTGCCCGGACTTTGTCCGCTGGACGAACTGAAAAGGAAAGAAATCGACAGGGACAGGCTTTACAGGCTTTTCACAAGGCTTGGTTTCAAAAGCATGATCGAGAAGTTCGGCCTGGACATGAGCGGCAGGATCGAAACAGCCAGGGCTGAGGTTCCTGAATTCATAACCGTTGACGATCCCATCGCGCTTGCCGGCCTGGCTGCTTCCATGGCTGAGGCGAAAGAAGTATCGATATGCCATCTGCTCGACCACACGGACCGGTTCGGGACCAGGCTGTCCGGGATAGCCTTTTCATGGGCTGGGAAGAACGCCTATGTAAATATCGGGACGGGTATAAGCGAAGACCAGTTCCTGGATGTATTCGGCGATTTCTTTGCAGACGCCGGCATCGGCAAATACGGACACGGTCTCAAGAATCTCATTGTTTACCTGAAACACAAAGGAGTGCCGTTTGAAGGGCTGCGCTTCGATACGATTATAGGCGCCTACATACTGGATCCTTCCCGGAGTTCATACGCGCTGTCGGACCTGTCGCAAATGTACCTGGGGAGCACGTTCGAACCGGTGGAAGACCTGAGTGGCAAGGGCAAAAATTCCACTGCCTATTGGCAGCTCCCGGCGGAGCAGGTGGCTCCCGTCGCCGTGATGCACTCAGGCAGCATCATCAGGATCGCGGATGCGATCAGGGAACAGATAAAGGCAAACGGACAGGAAAAACTGTGCTTCGAGATAGAGATGCCTCTCATTGAAGTGCTGGCCGACATGGAATACAGGGGATTCAGGGTGAACAGGGAAGGTCTCGAGGAATACGCCGCCAGGCTGGATGAGAGGATCGGGACTGCCGAGAGGGATATATACCGTCTGGCGGGTGAAACGTTCAACATCAATTCTCCGAAGCAGCTTGGCGCGATCCTTTTCGAAAAACTGGGGCTTCCGGTCATAAAGAGGACCAAGACCGGATATTCGACAGATGCGGAGGTGCTCGACCAACTGGCCGGCGAACATGAGATCGTTTCAAGGATACTCGAATACAGGCAGCTCATCAAGCTGAAAACCACGTATGCCGACGGACTGCTCAACATGATCAACCCTGCGACCGGGCGGATCCACTCGAGCTTCAACCAGACCGTTACTGCGACCGGCCGGATAAGCAGCACAGAGCCAAACCTGCAGAACATACCTGTCAGGCTTGAAATGGGCAGGGAGATCAGGAAGGTATTCGTCCCGGAGAATGAAAAATTCCTGCTGACCGACGCAGACTACTCGCAGATAGAATTGAGAGTACTGGCCCATATAGCGGGAGACGAAAACATGCAGGCGGCATTCCGTAACAACGAGGATATCCATACCGCTACTGCGGTAAGTGTATTCAGGGTGCCGAAGGACCAGGTCACACCCCTGATGCGTTCTCGGGCAAAAGCCGTAAACTTCGGCATAGTGTATGGGATAGGTGATTTCAGCCTCTCCAGGGACCTGGGGATCACCAGGAAACAGGCGAGACAATATATAGACGATTACCTGGAGAGATACCCCGGCGTTAAGGCCTACATGCATGATGTAGTTGAGTTCGGCAGGCAGCACGGATACGTGGAGACCATATTCGGCAGGAGGAGATACCTGCCCGAACTGAAATCGTCCAATTTCAATACCCGGTCTTTCGGCGAGCGCGTAGCCATGAACATGCCTATCCAGGGGACTGCCGCCGATATCATCAAGATCGCGATGGTCAATGTATATAAGGAACTTCGCGCACGTAAAATGATATCGGCACTGATACTCCAGGTGCACGACGAACTGATCGTCGAAACGAGCGTGGATGAGAAAGAGGAGGTGGAAAAGATACTGAGGGAATGCATGGAAAACGCGGTCAGGCTTGATGTGCCGCTTGTTGCTGAGGTCAGGACAGGATCCAGCTGGTATGAGACAAAATAGAACAGGCAATGGCTGGAAAGGATGATGATGTTGAGAATAATCGGAGTGACCGGTGGCATCGGCAGCGGGAAAAGCTCAGTGGCAAGGGTACTGAAGGACCTGGGGGCTGCGGTCATAGATGCCGATGTGCTGGCGAAAAGCGTGACATCTGCAGGAAGTAAAGCTTTCGATGAACTTGTCGGATATTTTGGCGGGGAAATAGTAGGTGATGACGGTGAACTTGACAGAAAAAAGCTGGCGGACATCGTGTTTTCCGACCCTGAAAGGCTCGGGATGCTCAACGCCATCACCCATAAGTATATAGCTGAAAAAATATATGACACCGTGGAAGCCCTGAAGAGCACGGGGAAATGGGACATCATCGTGATCGATGCGCCGATCCCGATAGAAAAGGGTTTCATAGACCTGGCGGACGAAATATGGGTCGTCGTTGCGGACAGGGAGACCAGGGTCAGGCGTGTCATGGAAAGAAGCGGGTTTACGTATGACGAAGTCTCAGCCAGGATCGATTCGCAGATGAGTGACGATAAGTACCTGGAACTGGCTGATGAAGTGATCAGGAACGATGACAGCATCGAAGAACTTGAGCAGTCGGTGGTAAGACTGTTTCTGTCGAAAAAGCAGAAATGGCAGCAATAAATATCGCCCAGGCGGTGTGATCCAACGAGGGGTGTTTCCACTTGGCAGGTAATAGCAGGATAAAGCTGATAACAGGCGTGATAACGGCAGTCGTGTTCATTGCAGTAATGCTGTTTGCAGATGATGCTGCCAGGGTTTTTTACCCGATGAAATACCGTGACCTTGTCAGGAAGTATTCCGAGCGATATGATCTCGACCCATACCTTGTACTTGCAGTCATAAAAGCAGAGAGCAGTTTCAGGCATACGGCCGTTTCTCGCAAAAATGCAAGGGGTCTGATGCAGATCACCGAGGGGACAGGCAAGTGGAGCGCCGGCAAGATGGGGCTTGAGGACTATACGACAGACATGCTTTTTGATCCGGAGACCAATATCAGCATTGGATGCTGGTATCTTTCATGGCTTTATGAGGAATTCGGCGATACTGACCTGGTCCTTGCCGCATACAACGCGGGCAGCGGGAATGTCACGAAATGGCTCAACGACAGGGAACTGAGCCCTACAGGCAGGACCCTCGACAGGATACCTTTCAGGGAAACGGAAAAATATTTGAAAAAAGTAAGAAACAGCTACATGATATATAAAAAGCTTTACGAGAATGAGTTTTAATGGTATTTTTAAGAGAGAAATACATGCATGGAAGATGATAATGGTGCTCGGAGGCTTTTTATGAGTGCGGAAATCCTTTTTGAAAAAGACATGCTTTATCCAACCGAAAACAGCATCGAACCAGGCAGTATACATATCAGGATATTGAGCCCGGACAACAGGTCCAGGCTGCCGGTGCTGATCGAGCCAAAATCGAACCATCCGCCGATAAAATATATAGATTCCATTATTATACACATCT
>DGEQ01000114.1 GCA_002386045.1 Hungateiclostridiaceae bacterium UBA3922
TCGAAAACAAGCTGGACAGCAGTACAAAAGCCTTGTTCGACGGTTACATGCAGACACATGAACGCCTTGGGATACTGGAAAAGAAAGTGGATGAACTGTCCGGAAAGTTCGACAGGCATGAAGTCGAGATAAAGGTCATAAAAGGCGGCAGGAAAATGTAATTTTCTTCTTGACTATCGGGTGGTTTTAAAATAACATATCTTAGTGTGAACACGTTTGGTGAGTGAGTTTCAAAAATACAGAAAGGAAGGAGGCAGGATGATGTTTGCAGTATTCACCAAAAATGCAATCATGGCAGCAAAGGGGACAAAACTCAATATAAGCAGCGGAATGACATCAGATGACCCTGCCTCGCCCGGAAACGCTTTCTGAAAGCTCAGCAATTCTGGAACCAGCAGGCCGTGGGTTATCTCCGCGCCTTTAGTATTTCGGGGCTGCGGTGTGAGTTGCGGCCCCTTTTCATTTCCGATGCGGCGAGTTCCTGCTCGCCGGTTCTGTGAAGCACGACAGGAAGGGTACCAGGTAAATATCGGAGATCGACTGCAGACGCGGTACGTGGCCTGCCCCAACCATGTACAGGGGATCCGACAGGCTGCAGCTGCCTTGTGACATCAGAGCCAAGGGGGAATACGAATGAAACGGTTACTCAGACTGATAGCGAAGCAATGGATCACATATGCACTCGGGTTTACAGCACTGGTGCTGGCTATAGTGCTTGACATGTATAACCCGTACTATGTCGGCTCGATCATCGACAGGGTGATACTCGGCGGGGAACTGGCATACCTGAAGACAGCCCTGCTGGCCCTGGTCGGGATCACATTCGCCCGTGCCGTGCTCGGTTATACAAAGGAATACATGTTTGACCTGTCCAGTTCAAAGGTGATAGTGGAACTGCGCAAAAAGCTCTTTGACCACATACAGGGGCTTTCCTTCGCGTTCTTCGACAGGAACAATACCGGGGAACTGATGTCAAGGATAAAGGAAGACACCGACAACATAATGAGCGCCATCTGTTACGGCTTTATGCTGTTCCTGGAGCAGGTCATCTATTTTGGAGTCGCCACGGTGATCCTGTTCACGATAGACTGGAGGCTGGCGCTGGTCAGCCTTGTGACTATGCCGCTGATAGAGTACGTGGTCTTCAGGCTTGAGAAACAGGTTGGAAAGCAGTACGAGAAAATCAGCGACCAGAGGGCAGTGCTCAATATGACTGCCCAGGAAAACATCGCCGGTGTCAGGGTGGTCAAGGCATTCGGAAGGGAAAAGCACGAGATACTCAAGTTCCTGAAACAGAACGAAGAGAATTACAGGATAAATTACGACCTTGTAAAATCCATGGCGACTTACAACCCGCTGATCGAGTTCCTGTCCAACCTCGTATCCGTGCTGGTCATCACTGCGGGAGGCTACTTCGTGATCGGCGGAGAGATGTCGCTCGGTACGCTGGTAGCATTCAGCAACTATATCTGGATGCTGATCTGGCCGCTTCGGATGATGGGATGGCTGACAAGCGTGCTGGCCCAGTGTGTTGCGTCCGTGAAGAAGATCGACAAACTGTTCGATGAGGAGCCGGACATAAAGAACTACCAAGATCCCAAAGTCCCGGAAGAGATAAAGGGACACGTGGAGTTCAGGGATGTGTGCTTCGAGTATGACGGGGCCAGCGTGCTGAAAGACATAAACATCGATGCCAGGCCTGGCGGCACCATAGCGATAATGGGCATGACCGGGGCCGGGAAAACCACGCTGATAAACCTAATCGGCAGGTACTACGACTGCACTTCGGGCAGTGTATATTTCGACGGCATCGATGTGAGGGAGATGGACCTTGCTGTCCTGAGGAAGAATGTATCGGTCGTTATGCAGGATACGTTCCTCTTCTCGGATACCATCGAGGCGAACATCAAGTTCGGCGCCGGCGAAGTGCCCGATGAAGTGTTCAGGGCGGCCTGCCGGGACGCGATGGTGGATGAGTTCGTGTCCCAGATGCCCGACGGCTACCAGACCGTGATAGGAGAGAGGGGCATTGGGCTTTCGGGCGGCCAGAAGCAGAGGATATCGATAGCAAGAGCCCTTGTGAGGGATGCAAAGGTACTGGTGCTGGATGACTCGACTTCCGCGCTGGACATGGAGACCGAGTACGCAATACAGTGGGCGATGGAGCGCAGGAAGGGATTCACATGCTTCATCATAGCCCACAGGATTTCGGCTGTCAAAAACGCGGACGAGATCCTTTATTTCGAAGACGGCAGGATCGTGGAGAGGGGTACCCATGATGAACTCCTCAGGCTGCGGGGACGGTATTATGAGACATACCGCGAGCAGTACCGCGATTATGTCGAGGCGCTTGAAAAAGAGGTGGTATGATGCCGATAAACATTGTAAGGGAAGACGAAGAACTCAGGGAGAGCCTGAACATAACGCTGATCAGGAGGCTGCTGACATATCTCAGGCCTTACACGGCGGAGGTCATAAAGACGCTGCTCCTGATGGCTGCTGTCATCGTGGTGGAACTGTTCAACCCATACATGCTGAAACTGGGGATCGACAAGTATATAGCCGAGGGTGACTGGAAAAACCTGTTCGTGCTCGGCGGAGTAATGATAGTTGCCAATATCGTCGCAGTCGTGTGTTCGCGCCTCAGGATGCTGATAATGGGCAGGGTTTCCAACAACATCATACTGACGATAAGGCAGCAGCTTTATTCCCATATACAGAAGCTTTCGTTCTCCTTCTTCGACAGCAGGCCTACAGGCAAGATCCTCTCAAGGATCATCGGCGATGTCAACTCGCTGAACGATGTATTTGCCAACAGCGTGACGAGCCTGGTGCCCGAGCTCGTGAAAATAGTCGCCGTGGTCGTCATCATGATGGTGATGAACTACAGGCTGGGGATAGTAGCCCTGATAACGCTGCCTTTCATGCTTGTCGTCTTTTTCTTCATTTCCACCGCGTCAAGAAAGAGATGGCAGATGCACAGGAAAAAGTCGTCGAACCTCAATGCGTTCACGCACGAGGACTTCTCAGGCATAAGGGTGGTACAGAGCTTTGCGGCGGAGCAGGAGACATCGTCGACGTTCCTCCAGCTTTGCAACGAGTGGAGAGATTCGTTCGTCAGGGCCGTCAGGATAAATGATTTCTTCTGGCCGACTACGGAAATGTCATGGGGAATAGGTACCATACTGGTTTTCTGGTTCGGATCGAGGATGATCGAAACGGGCAATATCACGCCGGGGCTGCTCGTTGCATTCTCCGGTTATGTTTCGATGTTCTGGCAACCGATAATGAACATCAGCAATTTCTATAACCAGCTCGTCACCAATATGGCCGGTGCGGAGAGGATATTCGAGATACTCGACATAGAACCTGACATTAAAGCCAGGCCGGACGCAAAACCACTGCCGGAGATAAAGGGAGACGTTTCTTTCAGGAACGTGACCTTCGGGTATGACGAGGGACAGGAGGTCCTTAAGGATGTCACCTTCGATGTGCCGGCATGGCAGACGGTAGCGCTGGTGGGCTCGACAGGCGCGGGCAAGACGACCATCGTGAACCTCATAAGCAGGTTTTATGAAGTCACGTCGGGCGAAGTGCTGATCGACGGCCACAATGTGAACGATGTGACGCTGGAAAGCCTCAGGAGCCAGATAGGCGTGATGCCGCAGGACACTTTCCTGTTCTCAGCCACCATCATGGAAAATATCCGGTACGGTAAGCTGGACGCCACGGACGAGGAAGTCATCGAGGCTGCGAAAGCCGTATCGGCCCATGACTTTATAATGAAACTGGAAAAGGGATACCAGACCGAGGTGAATGAGCGCGGTACGAGGCTGTCGGCAGGGCAGCGGCAGTTGATTGCATTCGCCAGGGTGCTTCTGGCAAACCCGCGCATACTGATACTTGACGAAGCAACGGCAAGTATCGATACGCATACCGAGAGGCTTGTACAGCAGGGCATACAGAAACTGCTCGAGGGAAGGACGTCCTTCGTCATAGCCCACAGGCTGTCGACCATACGCAATGCCGACAGGATCATGGTCGTGGAAGAAGGCGGAATAGCCGAATCAGGCACCCATGAAGAACTGATCAGGCTCAGGGGCCAGTACTACAATCTGTATACTTCACAGTTCAGGTTCCTGGAAGACGAAGGTGAAGCGGTCTAGCCAGGCAGAAGCAAAAAGGGAAAGGGCGGGGGACGGAAGTTGGACCGTCCCCCATTATTGACTGTTTTGTGATAAAGTGCTATGAATAACAGTAGACCCGTGGCGGTTTCCGGCCGGGCAAAACGGGAAGGGAGCAAATGCGATGGAAGGTATAAACCTTGTTGAACTGCATGCGAATGACAGGGAAAAGGCAGCCGAACTCGCGGAACTGGCAAGGGAGATATGGACCGAGCATTACACTCCGCTGATCGGCGCCGACCAGGTAAATTACATGCTGACTAAATTCCAGAGTGCCGAAAACATCATAAACGATGTTTCGGCGGGTGGTTACAGGTATTTCATCGTGTATGACGGGCGAAAGCCCATAGGGTATTTTGCCGTCAGGCCGGAAACAGGCAGCAATGCGCTGTTCCTGAGCAAATTCTACCTTGAGAAGGGCAGCAGGGGGCGGGGCATATCCAGGATAATGCTGGACAGAATAAAGAAGATAGCCGAAGAGACCGGGTCTGAACATATATGGCTGACAGTGAACAAGCATAATGAAACGTCGATCCGGATCTACCGGAAGCTTGGCTTCAGGATCGTCGAAGACATCGTCACAGATATCGGCGGCGGTTTTGTGATGGACGATTACAGGATGAGGCTGGATCTGGCATATTAGGAGCCGGATTTTCCGGGATCCGGCAAATTTTTGGAGGTGTCGACATTGGAAAGCAACAACCTAACGATGCTGACGGACTTTTATGAACTGACGATGGCGAACGGCTACCTGCTCAGCGGGATAAAAGACAGGATAGCATACTTCGACATGTTTTTCAGGAGGGTGCCTGATAACGGCGGTTTTGCCATAATGGCCGGCCTTGAGCAGTTCATACAGTATATAAAGGAACTCAGGTTCGACGAGGAAGATATCGAATACCTCAGAAGCAAGGAAATGTTCTCGGAGGAGTTCCTCGATTACCTGAGGGATTTCAGGTTTGAATGTGACGTGTGGGCAATTCCCGAAGGGACGCCCATATTCCCCTATGAACCCATCGTTACGGTCAGGGGGCCGGTGATGCAGGCGCAGTTCATCGAAACGATGCTGCTGCTGTCGATCAACCACCAGAGCCTGATAGCCACGAAAGCCAACAGGATCGTCACCGCCGCGCAGGGACGGCCGGTGATGGAGTTTGGTTCGAGGCGGGCCCAGGGCTACAACGGTGCCGTGTACGGTGCCAGGGCGGCATACATAGGAGGCTGTGTCGGCACTGCATGCACCATAGCCGACAAGGAATACGGCATCCCGGCGCTTGGAACCATGGCACACAGTTGGATACAGATGTTCCCGTCGGAACTCGAGGCGTTCCGGGCTTATGCCCGCATCTACCCTGACAACTGCACTCTGCTCGTGGACACGTACAACGTGCTGAAATCCGGCGTGCCCAACGCGATAAGGGTCTTCAACGAGGAGATCGTGCCCAGGGGCTACAGGCCGAAGGGCATCAGGATCGATTCGGGAGATATAACCTACCTGTCGAGGAAGGCCAGAAAAATGCTGGATGAGGCTGGCTTCCCCGACTGTGCCATCGTGGCCTCCAACTCCCTCGATGAGTATATAATCAGGGATATCCTGAGCCAGGGTGCCTGCGTCGATTCCTTCGGAGTAGGAGAAAGACTCATAACATCGAGGTCGGAGCCGGTCTTCGGCGGTGTTTACAAGCTTGTGGCCGTCGAGGAGGACGGAAGGATAATCCCGAAGATCAAGGTCAGCGAGAACGTTGAGAAGGTCACCACCCCGGGATTCAAACAGGTGTGGAGGCTTTTCGACAGGGAGACCGGCAAGGCTGTGGCGGACGTGATCACACTGCATGACGAGGTCATCAACGACAACGAACCATACGAGATATTCGACCCGGAATACACGTGGAAGAGGAAGACGGTCACCAATTTCAATGCAAAGAAGCTAATGGTGAAGGTATTCGAAAAGGGCAGGTGCGTATACGAATCCCCGGACCTGAATACGATAAGGGATTACTGCCGCGAACAGGTCGACACGCTGTGGGAGGAAGTAAGGAGATTCGAGAACCCGCACAGGTATTACGTGGACCTGTCGCAGCCGCTGTGGGACCTGAGGCAGAAGCTGCTGCATGA
>DGEQ01000021.1:0-2680 GCA_002386045.1 Hungateiclostridiaceae bacterium UBA3922
GTGGCGTTCCCGCACCTGCCCAGCAATGCCAGGACTATCGACCGGGTCGGCAACATAAAGATAGACCAGGTGGTCATAGGTTCGTGCACCAACGGAAGGATAGAGGATATGAGGATCGCCGCAAAGGTACTCAAAGGGCGTACCGTGCATCCTGACGTGCGCTGCATCATAATCCCGGCCACCCAGAAGGTGTGGAAGCAGGCGATGGACGAAGGCCTCTTCGACATATTCATCGAGGCCGGCGCCGCAGTAAGCACACCGACATGCGGGCCCTGCCTTGGCGGACACATGGGCATACTTGCCAAAGGTGAAAAGGCTGTTGCCACCACCAACAGGAATTTCGTCGGAAGGATGGGCCATCCGGAGAGCGAAGTCTACCTTGCAAGCCCGGCCATCGCTGCAGCATCGGCAGTGGCGGGCAGGATCGCTTCGCCGGACGAACTTTAGGGCAGGATCGACGGACAGGAGGTATAGAGATGAAAGTACAGGGCAATGTGATCAAGTACGGTGACAACGTGGACACTGATGTAATAATCCCTGCAAGGTACCTGAACACGAGCGATCCGAAGGAACTTGCAGCACACTGCATGGAGGACCTCGACCCGGGATTCATCAACAGGGTGAAAACAGGAGATATAATAGTGGCGGGGAAGAACTTCGGATGCGGTTCCTCGAGGGAGCATGCCCCGATAGCAATAAAAGCGTCGGGCATATCCTGCGTCATAGCCAGTACATTCGCCAGGATATTCTACCGCAATGCCATCAATATAGGGCTTCCCATAGTTGAATGCCCGGAAGCGGCCGAGGACATCAGCGACGGGGACGAAGTAGAGGTGGACTTCGATACCGGCACCATAACCAACAGGACAAAGGGCAAAACGTATAATGCGATGCCTTTCCCCGAGTTCATACAGGAGATCATCAGGGCCGACGGGCTTGTCGGATATATCAGGGACCAGGGCTGACAGAAACGGAGGATGGATCTTTGAAAAGTTACAGGATCGCAGTCATAAAGGGAGACGGGATCGGACCGGAGATCGTTGACCAGGCCATCGCCGTCCTCGGAGCAGTCAGTGAGAAATACGGCATCAGCTTCACATTCAGCGAAGTGCTGATGGGAGGATGTGCGATAGACGAATACGGAGTGCCGCTGCCGGAATCGACGCTGAAGACCTGCAGGGAAAGCGACGCCGTGTTGCTTGGCGCCGTCGGAGGCCCGAAATGGGAAGGGCTTCCCGGAGACAGGACGCCCGAGGCGGGACTGCTCGGCATAAGGGCCGGGCTGGGTCTGTATGCGAACCTCAGGCCGGCGGTCATATATGAAGCGCTGAGAGAAGCGTCCCCGCTCAAGCCCGGGATCGTCGGGGGCAAGATAGATATCCTGGTAGTCCGCGAACTGACGGGCGGTATCTACTTCGGCGAAAGGGGAAGAGCGAAAAAAGGAACGCCGGAGGAATGGGCCTATGATACGGAAAAGTACTCCGTGCCTGAAATAGAAAGGATAGCAAGGATAGCTTTCGAGGCTGCCTCAAGGCGCCGCGGGATCGTCACATCCGTAGACAAGGCAAATGTCCTGGAAAGCTCGCGCCTGTGGCGCGAGGTCGTGACAAGGGTTTCCGGGGAGTATCCCGGCGTGACGCTGAACCACATGTACGTGGACAATGCTGCAATGCAGCTTATTAGGAACCCGGGCCAGTTCGACGTAATAGTGACGACGAACATGTTCGGCGATATATTGTCCGATGAGGCATCCATGATAACGGGTTCCATTGGGATGCTTCCGTCTGCAAGCCTCGGGAGCGGCAAACCGGGGCTCTATGAGCCGATCCACGGCTCTGCTCCCGACATAGCGGGACAGGACAAGGCGAACCCGATAGCTACTATACTGTCCGCCGCCATGATGCTCCGCTATTCGCTTGGCGAAGACGCCGCGGCGGACCTGGTCGAAAACGCGGCAGTAAAAGTCCTGGAGAAGGGATACAGGACTCCCGACATCGCGTCTTTCGGCGGCACCGTAGTGGGTACGGCCGAAATGGGCAGGCTGATAGCTGAAGAAGTGAGACTTGCCGGGCAATGAGCTTATAATTATGCACCGACATCATAATTATTCCTGGAAAAGTATAAAAGCAATATGGATTTTCCACATTGCTTTTTTTATATACCAGCATATATTGACATATATTATCACATAATATTGTTTATTATCGTTTTGGTTCGAAATTTGGCCCTTTCGCCTTAGTGTGCAACAAATAAGTAAACATAAAATTTATACAAATAAGTCAATATAATGTATATTTATAACAGAGAATAGCCGGTTTACCGAAATCCAGGATAAATCGCGGGAACATGGCCCGTCGGCGCCAGGCAGCCCCAAATGCCTGGAACAGAGGCGTCCGGCGGGGTGGACAGGTGTCCCGTGAACACAATATTTTGCAACATAGTTAAAAATTTTAGTGAAAAATAAATGCTTTTTCGAATTGCATTATTTTTTTCTTTCATGTATTATGTTTACAGACTATTTTGGGGTCATCCGCCCGGCGCCGGACGATTTTTCCTGCCGGGGCATAACAGAAAGGGTGTCTTTGTTTGGGAAAATATATTTTAAAAAGGATAGTGCTTGCAGTAGTCACGCTGTGGCTTGTTGCAACGATTACGTTCATATTGATGAACCTGGTTCCCG
>DGEQ01000021.1:2865-33892 GCA_002386045.1 Hungateiclostridiaceae bacterium UBA3922
CGATAGGCGAAGCTCTCCAGGATATGTGGAAGAAGATTGGCGTCAACGTCAGGCTGCAGTCCCAGGATTGGAACACATTCCTCAACACCCGCAAGAACGGCGAGTATGACATCGCGCGCAATGGCTGGCTCGCGGACTACAACGACCCGATCTCGTTCCTTGACATGTGGACCACCGACAGCGGCAACAACGATGCACAGTGGAGCAACCCGAGGTATGACGAACTCATCAGGAGGATCAAGACCTCTACGGATACCGAGGAGCGCTACAGGCTGATGCATGAGGCAGAAGACATCATCTTCGAGGAAAGCATGCTCTGCCCGATCTACTACTATGTCGACATCTACGCGCTCAACCAGAAGGTGAAGGGATTCTACTCCTCGCCGCTGGGATACAAGTACTTCATGTACACTTGGGTAGAGTAACAAAATATAAAAGGCCGGCTCATTCGAGCCGGCCTTTTAAAATGATGTGTCCGGCACATCAGTCAGCCGGTCGTCGCAAAACCGACCGACAGGCGTGCCGGATGATTTGCTTTTCAGAATCTTGTGTATCTTCCTTCAACTTTGCCGATGATCGTGATTTCATCCGGGGCAAAGTTTTCCTTGTCGATCACCTTTGAGTCGGCCTTGAGAGTAATAGTGCCGTCGCTTTCAGGATAGAACCTTCTCAGCAGTGAGATCGTTTCATAGAAAGAGAGCACGATATCTCCGGGTTTCAGTTCTGCCGCCCGGTTGACGATGATCACATCGTTTGCGCCAAAACCGCTTTCTGTCAATCCGTCGGCCGGGCAATCGGAAATGATATAATCGCCGTTTTCCGACAGGACCTCCTGGGAAATCGGATGGTACAGTTCGATGTTATAGATGTTCGTCAGGTCGTTTACGTTCCTCTTGCTGATCTTCTTGATTTTCGGCACATATACATGCTTGCCGTACATCTGGTCATCGGGAGAAACGAGCTGGATCGATCTTGCGGCGCCAAGCTGCCTCTTTATGACGCCTTTCTGTTCGAGCCTGTTCAGTATCCCCTGGACTGCCCCGGGGGTCTTTTCGCCGACCAGTTCCCCGATTTCACGGACTGTTGGAGGTATACCGTGTGTCTTGATGTAAGACTCGATAACCATGTACACCTTTTTCTGTTTTGCAGTAAGACTACTGTAATTTGCTGACATTTTATCACCCTTTATACTGTATACTTTTGTATTTATATGCTTTACATAATTCTCAAAACAGTTTAGCAGAATAATATTAAATAATCAAATTAAATTCTTACAGTACTGTTAAATTAGTACATTATAATGTCCTTACATTAAAAAATTAACATATTGTTAATAATTTTTAATCGGCCTGTAAAATTTCGACACGTAAAAATGGCCTGCACCCATGGAAGTAAATGGTATATGAAAGCATATGGTATGAATTGGATGAATATTCTGCCCGTATGCATGTATATTTATAAATATTGTCTAAACCAAGCTGGAAGGAAACCTGGATAAATGTTCACGATGTTGAAAAATGTCGAACTTTATGCCCCGGAATACCTGGGAACCAGGGACATACTTACGGCATACGGGAAGATCGCGCTGGTGTCGGACAGGATCGATACCTGGCAGCAGTTAAGGCCGGAAGTGGTCGACTGCAGCGGAATGGTCGCGATGCCCGGACTTGTGGACCAGCATGTCCATATAACGGGCGGCGGAGGTGAGCAGGGCCCAGGCAGTACCATAGGGCCGATAAGTCCGGAAGAACTCATGAAGGCCGGCATAACCACTGTCGTCGGTCTCCTGGGCTGCGACGGGGTCGGCAAAAGCGTGCAGGAACTGCTGATGAAAGCCAGGTCACTGGAAGCCGACGGCCTGACTGCATTCATATATACGGGCAATTACGGTATACCGGCCGTTACCATAACGGACAGGGTGCTGACGGACATCGTGCTGATCGACAAGGTCATCGGCGCAGGTGAAATAGCCATTTCAGACCACAGGTCCGCCTGCCCGACAAGGAACGAGCTGGCGAAGCTGGCCTACGAGGCTTTGACGGGTGGGATGCTGGGCGGCAAGGCGGGCGTCGTCCATCTGCACGTAGGAAACGGCAGGGAGGGGCTTGCTCCGCTCTTCGACCTGCTGGAAACGACGGACTTTCCGGTATCCATGTTCGTTCCGACACACCTCAACAGGAACAGGTCCCTGTTCAGCCAGGCCATGAGGTACCATAAAGAAGGAGGAACTATCGACCTGACTGCCGGTGAGCACACGGAAGAAGGGATAAACGTTCCGCAGTGCCTTGCCATGCTGGCCGAAAGCGGGAACGGGCTCGACAGGGTGACGGTGTCGTCCGACGGGAACGGGAGCGGCGCCGGCCCGACGCAGAGAGAAGCCGCCAGCGTGGCGGCCCTTTTCGATGATATACGGACTGCAGTGACCGACTATGGGCTGCCCCTGGAACTCGTACTGAAAACCGTGACGGAAAACCCGGCAAAGACACTGAAAATATACCCGCAGAAAGGGAAAATAGCCGTCGGCAGCGATGCTGACATACTGCTTGCAGAAAAAGCGACGCTGACTCCCCGTATGCTGCTCGTGGGTGGCAGGCTGCGACAAATATTTACACTAAAAAGATGAATATACGGAAGCCCGGCATAAAAGAATAATATCGGGGTGATCAGATGGATGACATGGTCCGTGCCGGAAAAGAGGGCAGGACACTGCCGAAAGCCGTAATGATGATGTGTACCGCTGCGGGCTGGGCTGCGGCCTTCGCTTCACTGGTGGGATACCCTTATATATTCGGAGCGGCGGCCATCATACTTGGCATAAGGATCAGCAAAGGCGGAAGCAGGGCAGGGATGCCCCTTGTCGCGGCGAGCATCCTGCTGATGGCGGCCGGGCTGATATTTTCCGATATGCTGCGCGGATACCTGGAAAACATCATCGGCATCTGACCCAAACCAGGCATGCCAGTGCCGTGGTCCGGGAATTTACCGCATGATTTCGCACGGGAGGTACCGGCACTGTTCAGTATCGACCCGCCAGGAAGACGGTGAAATCAATGGGCACAGGGAACTTAATAATCATAGGAGGCGCTGAGGACAAGACAGGTGAATGCCTTATCCTGAAGACATTTGTCGGGATTTCCGGGGCATCGGAAGCAAACATCGTAATAATAACGACTGCCACGGAAAAGCCTGTTGAGGCAGGAAGCCAGTACAAATCACTGTTCATCGGCCTTGGAGCAGGCAATGTGAGCTTCCTTGACATCAACACCAGGGAAGACGCCGGATCCGAGCCGAATGCGAGGCTCATTGCCGAGGCTACGGGCATATTCTTCACCGGCGGTGACCAGTTACGGATCACGAGCATACTGGGAGGCACGAGAGTGTTCGAGATGCTGCACCGCGCCTGGAAAGCAGGCGTTGTCATCGCAGGGACAAGCGCCGGGGCATCAGCCATGAGCAGGACCATGATCGTGGAGGGCAATGACAATGATCCTGCAAGGAAATGTACGCTCAAAATGGCGCCCGGACTGGGCCTGCTGGACAGGGCGCTCATCGACCAGCATTTCCACCAGCGGGGAAGGATAGGAAGGCTTTTGTGCGGAGTGGCGGAAAACCCGTCGATCCTCGGGATCGGCATAGATGAGGATACCGCCATCAGGGTATACCCTGACGACCATTTCGAAGTTATAGGAAGCAACTCGGTCGTGGTGGTGGACGGCAAGAGCATCAAAAGTTCGAATGTATCGGAACTGATGCCGGACGAAAACCTTGCCATCACCAACGTGGTCCTGCATGTTCTGCCTGCAGGATACGGGTTCGACATGACGGAAAGAAAAGTTCTGAGGGTGGAGGAAAAACAGTGGAAATAATAAAAATAGAGCCGTTCAAAGGCAGGAACATTTACAGCCACAGGCCCGTCATCAGGGCGCTGGCTGACCTTGGCGTGCATTATGACACGCCGACCAGGCAGATAGAGGGATTCAATGAACGGCTCCTTGATATTCTGCCTGGGCTTGCGAAGCATGTCTGTTCCCTCGGCTACGAAGGAGGATTTGCCGAAAGGCTGGCCGAGGGGACGTACCTCGCGCATGTTGCCGAGCACTTTGTACTCGAGCTCCAGGGACTGCTCGGTTACGACGTGCATTACGGGAAGACCCGTGTTGCTGAAGAACCGTCCCTTTATCACGTCATTTTCGAGTACAAAAACGAGAAGGCGGCCACGGAATGCCTGCTGGCCGCTGCAGATATGATAAACACGCTTATCGCCGGCAAGATGCCCGATATCGGCAGCATCATGAAGCACCTGGAGAAGGTCTCGGCCGAATCAGACATGGGACCGAGCACCGAGGCGCTGTATGAAGAAGCGAAAAAGAGGAACATACCGGTCACGCGCCTGGAGCATTCGAGCGTCCTGAGGCTTGGCACAGGCAAGTACACCAGGTACCTCGAGGCTTCGCTGTCGGACAGCTGCAGTTGCATCGCTGTTGACATGGCAGGCAACAAGCACCTTACAAAGCAAAAACTCTCCGAGGCCGGGATACCGGTACCGCAGGGGGACGTGGCTTACACGTACAGGTCGGCGGCTGCCATAGCAGCAGCCATCGGATGGCCTGTTGCCGTCAAGCCCTTCGATGCGAACCAGGGGAAGGGCGTATCCACGAACATAACAAGCTTTGCGGAACTGGAAAGCGCATTCGAAGCAGCCGCCAGGTACAGCCATGCGGTGATAGTCGAAAGGCACATAGAGGGTAAGGACTACAGGCTGCTGGTCGTCGGCGGTAAAATGGTAGCAGCCGCGGAGCGCAGGCCGCCTTTCGTCGTCGGAGACGGCGTGCACACCATCAGGGAGCTTGTGGAGATCGAAAACCGGGACCCGCTGAGAGGGACGGACCACGAAAAACCGCTTACGATCATCAGGATTGATGAGATGACAAGGCAGGTCCTTGCCAAAAACGGCTATACCGAGGACAGCATTCCCAAGGCCGGCGAAAAGGTTTTACTGCGCTGCAACGGCAATCTCAGCACCGGCGGGACCGCCAGGGACTGCACAGACGAAGTGCATCCGCACAACGCGGATCTGGCTGTGAAGGCAGCTGAACTTATGGAACTCGACATAGCAGGGATAGATATCACCTGTGCAGATATATCGAAACCGCTGGGTGAGGACAACGGCGCCGTCATCGAGGTGAACGCGGCGCCCGGGCTGAGGATGCATATATATCCTACGGAGGGCAAGCCCAGGAATGTCGCCAGCGATATAATCGGGCATCTTTTCCCGAAGGGGCAGCCCTGCAGCATCCCGATAGTATCCGTCACCGGCACCAACGGGAAAACCACTGTGACCAGGATGATCGCCCATGCGTTGCGCATCAGCGGTTTAACGACAGGAATGACGACCACTGGCGGCATATATATCGGCGACGAGTGTATCCTGAAAGGCGACAACACGGGCGCTCTCAGCGCGGCACGAGTGCTGGGCGACACCAGGGTCGAGGCCGCCGTGCTGGAGACGGCGCGGGGAGGCATCATAAAGAGAGGACTGGGTTACGACCTCGCAGATGTAGGGGTGATCGTCAATATAGGCGACGACCACCTCGGGCTTGACGGCATAAATACCAGAGAGGAACTGGCAAAAGTCAAGTCCCTGGTCGTCGAGGCCGTCAAACCGGAAGGCACTGCCGTCCTGAACGCGGATGACGGGATGACGCCGTTCCTGCTCGGCAGGACCAGTTGTAGGCCCCTGCTGTTTTCGGCGGACGAAGACAGCCTCATGATACGCAAATGGCTGAAAGAGGGCCGGGATGCCGTATACGTCAGGGACGGCTCGATCTACGCCGCCGTGTCTGGCCGTGAAAAGTATATAGCTCGGATCGCCGATATCCCGATAACATACGGCGGCAAGGCCGCATGCAATATAGAGAATTCGCTGGCCGCAGTGTCGGCCCTGCTGGCGCTGGGCATGCCGGCTGCAAGGATCAGGAAGGGGATCATGAGTTTCAGGCCGGACCTGGCTGCGAACCCGGGAAGGTTCAACATTTTTGACATGGGCTCGTTTTCCGTCATGCTCGATTACGGCCACAATAAAGCGGGCTACAGCGCCGTAACGAATATGCTCAGGCATTTCGACGCTTCAGTGTATACGGGTGTGATCGGTATGCCGGGAGACAGGAAAGACGAGAGCATAATCGAGGTCGGAAGGCTCTGCGGGCGCTTCTTCAATAAACTATATATCAAGGAAGACAGCGACCTGCGGGGGAGAGATGCCGGAGAAGTTGCCGGCCTTCTTTATCGCGGAGCCATCGAGGCAGGAATGGACAGGGACAAGATAACGGTGATATACCAGGAGGACCTTGCCCTCAAAAAGGCCATGGCGGACGCCGTGCCGGGCGAAATGATCGTTATGTTCTTTGAAGAACTCGACCCTGCCGTCGAGATCCTGGAGAAATACCGCAAAGCCAAGGGACTTGCCGGCCGGAGCGCCGGAAAACCGTGCAAAACCGGGATGCATCGCTCGGCGACCGGATGAAGGCAGGGACAGGCAGGGCGACGTCACTGCAGGCAATAATAAAAGAATATAAACAAAAGGGCGGATATCATTCCGCCCATTTTATATAATCAAAGGTGATCCGACGATGTTCTCGGCTGATTCCAGATGCCTTCACCAGGGCATCAGAGCTTCGTGCCGCAGTTGGTGCAAAATGCCGCGCCTTCGCCCACTTCCGCATTGCAGGACGGGCAGGTCGGCTTTGCCGGCTGTTCCGCTGCCGGGGCAGCCGTATCATCCTGTGGCAGTTCGTTTTTGGTCCCGCACTTGCCGCAGAACAGCTGGGTCCTTTCCATTTCGGCGCCGCAGTTGATGCACGACTTTATGCCTTTGAGCTCGGCTATTTTTTCCCTGTAAGCTTTTATGTTCGCCATATGCTCGGTAATCTGGACGCACGCTTCCTTTACTGCGTCATCTGCAGTGCCGGTCTGTTCGAAATTCTCGAAAATAGTCTTCCCGATCTGAGAATAAAGCTTCTGGATCTTGTCTTCCTCGGAATTGATGCTTGCATTCAGCTTGGTGATCTCGACGAGTTCGCTGGATTTCTTCGCAGCTGCCTGCGCGGCTTCACCCACTTTTTTGCCCAGGTTTTCAAAGAACTGCATCATGATACCTCCAATCACGATTTTATAGGATTGTACGAAACTGGATCCACACAAAATAATTATAAGTAATATCAGCCTGATATTCAATATAAGATGGCATTTCCCGCCAGACAGGCAATAAAAATACGGACGGACAACGGATGCGGCCGCCGGAGCCGCACCTGCGCAAACGCCATGGATGCCTGTTTGCTGCCGGGATATGACAGGCCGGATGGTTGAATGTACAGCCGCGTTACAGTAGAATAGGAATGGGATACGATCGATACGGACGTTCCCGATGACGGATGGCTCCGCATCGTCACGGAGGTGAAAGTGTGGTAGAGGTGTACTTTTACATACCCGCAGACAGGGCAGGCGATGCTGTCGACTGCGGGATAAAGCTCTCTGAGTGGTACAGCCGCGAGGTATGCATAGATGGGATCGCCCGGAAATGTATCACTGCACTTCTTAATCCGAGGGACGAATACGAAAAATACACATCAAGCGAGTACAAATGCCTCAAGATGGAGATCCCGCCGAAATACTGCTACGTGGCCGACAGATCGCTGTATGAAGCCGGCCGTGGGAACCCTGAAGCAATGAAACTGTACGAGGGATCCATCATACCGGTTATGGACTACAGGTTCGGCGATTACAGGTTTCCGGAAGCCCTCGTCACCAGTACCGTCCTGGGCGAGCAGATAAGCGTGACCGGCAAAATGCTCGACACGCCGGTACTGTATACCAATTCGCAGGAACTCTATCTCAGCAACCTGACGGCACAGTTGAGAGAGGAACACAGCGACCTCGACGACACATTCCTCTACCTGTATTTCAAATGGCTCTGCAGCCAGGGGAAAGCCGACATGGTATGCGACAGCGCCGCCGGTCCCGCCGTGTTCATACTCAGGGAGAACAACAGGCCTTATGTATTCAATGCACCTGGAGGGAACAAATGAAATATGAGATACTAAAGCTTCTGAAGGAAGCGGGCCCGGATCATGTCACCGGTGTGGACATAGGAGCCCGTTTCGGAATATCGAGGTCTGCCGTCTGGAAACATATTAAGGAACTCAGGAACGAAGGATATGATATAGAGTCGTCACCGAACCTGGGCTACAGGCTGCTGGCAGGAAGCGGTCTGCTGAATGCGTTCGAGATAACGGACGGCCTCGGAACGATGACGGCAGGCCGTGAAGTGGTATGGTTCGACAGGATCACGTCCACGAATATCCATGCGGCCAGGCTCGCAGCCGAAGGCTGTGCCGAGGGGACGGCCGTGGTCGCGGGGATGCAGACCCATGGCAAAGGAAGGCTGGGCAGGAACTGGGAATCCCCGGAAGGCAAGGGCGTCTATCTCTCGGTCGTGCTGAAGCCGCCGATGGCGCCTGCGGAGACCCCTGTACTCACCCTTGCGGCAGCCGTGGCGGCGGTAAGGGCCATATACTCAGCAACCGGCCTCAGGACCGGAATAAAGTGGCCCAACGACATCATATACGACGGCAGGAAAGTGAGCGGGATCCTGCTTGAAATGAACTCGGAAGCTGACAGGGTCAATTATATCATACTGGGTATAGGGATAAACTATTCGCAGGCGGAGGAGGATTTTTCGCCGGAACTCCGGGACAGGGCCATTTCGATCCTGGCTGCGTCGGGCGGACAGGAAGATGCAAAGGATGGCGACCAGGGCGCAGATGGGGGAAGGCTTGCCCTGGTACGTGCGCTGCTGCGGGAACTCGACGAAGTTTACCATGGTATCCTCAGCGGGAAAACAGGTGACATACTGGACGAATGGCGGAAGTATTCCGTCACGCTCGGCAGGGAAGTGCGGTTCACGCTGAAGGATACCGAATATACGGGCACGGCCGTTGACATCACCGAAAACGGCAGCCTCCTGGTGGACTGCAGCGACGGCGTCAGGAGGGAACTGCTGTCGGGGGAGATATCCGTCCGCGGCATTTTCGGCTATGCAGGCCAGCGACCGCAGGTGCGCAGCGCAGACTGACACCGACTGCCCGCTGCCCGGTGCATTAGTGCCGTCGCAAAGTGCAGATCAACAGGTGCCAGGCGGCATGGGCAGGCAGGTATGTGCAGCCGGCGGGCATGCGGCTGCCGGCATATGCGGACGCCGCTGTAAACGGCATTTGCGGGCGCAGTGCCGGAAGCTGCCGGGGTTGACTTGTCAAAACAATTAAAATACAATAATTACACTGCTTCACTATTTTGGAGGTTAAGAATGGTCAGAAACAGAAACGAAGATATCGATGACAGTGCGGTAAAGACTGAAGCAACCCATGGTCACAGGGAACAGCAGTACCGCAGCCGGCCCAACTCCAGGGGGAAGTTCAGGGGACGGCAGCAAAACATGGCAAAAAGCGAGGAACAGGGAGGCAAGGATATGCAGGGGCGATCTGCATCAGGTAAGGGCCATTCCCAGGGCCCGCAGAAAAGCGCGAAAGGCCATGATTCATACAGCCGTGACAACTCCAGGCAAAGGGGTTATTACCGCGACAGGGGAAAAGGCGGCGACAGGGATCACCAGAAACATTCCGGAAGGCACGGCAATACGCATAAAGGCAGGGAAGAAGAGACGATCGAGGATATCAGGCGGGATATAGAAAGGATCGAAAAGGAAATAGAACTCGAGATAAAAGAGATCAGGAGCATGAAATTCCTGTAAGGCTCCTGCCCCGGGGATCAGAAGATTTTCAGGCTGCGGAGCGGCGAGGGAGGGACTCCTGCTGTTCCGATGCTGCCTGTTTGGAGGCGAACAAGTTGCTGCTTGCGATAAATGTAGGAAACACCAACATACGTTTCGGCGTATATGAAGGCAAAAAACTCATAGCTCACTGGAAGCTGGCTACCAACAGGGGATGGACTGCCGATGAATTCGGCATGTATTTCGTAAACTTCTTCAACTACGAAAAACTCGATATTTCCGATATCGAGGCAGTCATCATATCGTCGGTGGTACCGCCGATAATGTTTTCATTCGAACATGCCATTGAAAAATATTTAAAGAAGAAACCCATAATCATAGGTCCAGGCGTAAAGACCGGCATCAACATAAAGTACGAGAATCCGCGCGAACTCGGGGCGGACAGGATCGCCAACGCCGTGGCCGCCTACGAGATCTACGGGGGACCGGCGATAGTCGTGGATTTCGGCACCGCCACCACGTTCAACGCCATATCGTCAAAAGGCGAGTTCCTCGGAGGCGCGATCTGCCCCGGCATCCTGATATCCGCGGAAGCCCTGTACCAGAGGACGGCCAAGCTGCCCAAGATAGACCTGGCAAAGCACGGGACGGCGATAGGGCGGAATACCGCCGTCGGGATGCAGGCCGGGATATTCCACGGTTACGTGGGACAGGTGAATTACCTGGTAAAAAAGATCAAGCAGGAAATGCGCGAAGAGAACGCAAAAGTAATAGCTACAGGAGGCCTGGCCAAGTTCATAGCCCCTGAGGCGGAATCCATCGACGAAGTTAACGGCCGCCTCGTCCTGGAGGGCTTAAGGATCATATATGAAAAAAACAGGAACGAAGCCTGAAATGAACCGAACGTCACCTGGCCGTAATACGCCCGTTTACGATGCCCTGAGGTCATACTCTGCTTCAGGGACGCTTCCGTTCCATATGCCCGGCCACAAGCTCGGGGCGGGCATCTCCGCGGTTTTCCTTTCAGAGCTTGAAAAACTGGATCTTACCGAGTTACCCGATACCGATGACCTGCATAAACCCGAGGGAGTGCTGAAGGAGGCGCAGGAACTGGCTGCATCTGCATTTGGAGCCAGGTTGAGCCGCTTCCTCGTCAATGGCAGCACCGTCGGCCTCCATGCGGCGATCGCTGCCGTGTGCAGGCCGGGGCAACACCTCATCACGGGCCGTGACTGCCATGTTTCAGTCGTCAACGGAATGCTGATGGCCGGCGTTTCGCCGCATTACATCATCCCGCGGTATTCTGACGGGTTCCGCATCAGCACCGGCATTACCCCGGATGACGTGGAAAAAGCGATGGACGATGCCCCCGACGCACCGGCGGTGCTCGTGACAAGGCCCAGCTATTACGGCGTCTGCTGCGACATCAGGAAGATCGCCGAAGTCGTGCACGCCCGGGGCAAGGTCCTTATAGTGGATGAGGCCCACGGCCCCCACCTTGTATTCAATAAAAGGCTGCCGATATCGGCACTGGAAGCCGGTGCGGACCTGTGCATCCAAAGTGCGCACAAGACGCTGCCCGCGTTCACGCAGGGGGCGTACCTGCACATTGGCTCCGACAGGGTGGATCCTGAAAGGGTGGATCACTTCCTCGGCGTATACCAGACCACCAGCCCGTCGTACATAATAATGGCCTTCCTTGACATAGCCAGGGAGATCATGCAGAAGCAGGGGCAGGAAAAACTCGACAGCCTGCTCGATTCGATACACGCCAACGGGGGAAGGCTTGAGGGCAGCCCTTTGCGCATGCTCGACATGGCGTCTGTCCCCGGGTTCGACCATGACGCCACGAGGATAACGGTAAATGTGTCCGGCCTCGGCATATCGGGCTACGAGGCTGCAAGGCTGCTGAGGCACGATTACCGCATACAGGCCGAGATGTCGGACCTGCACAACGTGATCTTCATAACTACCGTGGCAGACAGCCCCGGCTCGGTCGGCAGGCTGTTCGATGCGCTCGTCGACCTGCAGCGGCGTCCGCATGCTGGTAAAGGCATGTCCTGCGGAAAGGCAGCCGGCGTGAAAACGGGGCAGGATCACTGGCGGAACGGCTTTGGGCAAATGTATGCCGCTTTGCTGAAAATGCAGGCAGAGACCTGCCGGCGGGAACTGTACGAGAGAAGGGTCCTGCTGGACGCAGATTCCGAGAGGGTCAGCCTGGCCGATGCGGCCGGCAGGATAAGCAAGTGCGTCATATCGCCGTACCCTCCGGGTACTGCCCTCATATGCCCGGGTGAAGTTATCACGCGGGAGGCGGTGGATTTCATAGCGGACGTGGCCGGAGCCGGCGGCAGCGTGCATGGGCTGGGCAGCGACGGGACCGTACAGGTTTTATGCAGGAAATAAATCCGATATGGTAACGTATGCTGTTATAGGGTATAATTTAAGTAGGCGGCGCGGATCGATCGATTTCAGGGGATGTGGACCATATGAACAGAGGGCTTTTCATCACTGTAGAAGGCACCGACGGCTGCGGGAAGACGACGCAGATCAGGAACATAATAGACCACCTTACTTCAATGGGGTGCAAGGTGGTCGTAACAAGGGAGCCCGGCGGGACGCGCATCAGCGAGTGCATCCGCTCCATCATCCTTGATCCCGCCTACACCGAAATGCACAGCAAGACGGAGCTGCTGCTGTACTCGGCAGCACGCGCACAGTTGGTGGAGCAGGTTATAAAGCCTGCCATAGCCAATCGCGAGACCGTGATATGCGACCGTTACGTGGATTCGTTCTATGCTTACCAGGGCTACGGCAGAGGGCTTGACATGGATATGCTCAGGCAGATCACATCCATAGCCGTAGGCGATATGATGCCCGACATCACGTTCTTCTTCGACCTGGATCCTGAAACGGGACTGAAAAGAAGGAGGAATGCCGCAAACGGCGACAGGATAGAGAATGAACAGCTCGATTTCCACCACAGGGTCTATCGCGGCTACAAGCAGCTTGCAAAAGAAAACCCCGGCAGGATAAAAACCATAGACGCGTCCAGGTCCGTCGAAGAGGTCTGGGCAGATGTAAGGAAGCAGTTGGATGCGGTTCTCGGATTTGTCAGGGAAATCTGAATTGATCTATGTATTTTGGTGAGGAGGGCGAAAAATGAAACTCGTGTTTGCCATCGTCCATGACGAAGACGGCCCGAAAGTGATGGAAGAGCTGAACAGGAACGGTTTCAGCGTGACCAAGCTGTGTTCCACCGGCGGTTTCCTGAAGGCAGGGAACACCACTTTGCTCGTGGGCGTCGATGAGGAGCACCTCGATGAAGTCATCGAGGTCATCAAGAAAAAGTCCAGGAGCAGAAAGCAGGTCATCAATTCCAACATGACGCCCAACGGGGTGGGAGGCATGTTCATACCTTACCCGGTGGAAGTAGTTGTCGGGGGCGCGACGATATTTGTCCTTAACGTCGATCGTTTCGAAAAGGTATAGACCTCGCACGGGGTCCGTCGGAGGTAAACCTTGAAGATAAGCGATACTCTCACCAATATGGCAGGCCTGGCAGGCTTGCCCGCCAAGGATGAAAAGAAAGTAAAGCCCGGCAGGCGCGGTGAATTCAGGCACCAGCTCAAAATGGCGGAGGATGCCGGCTATGAGCAGCATCTGAAGGACCTTGCCGAAGAGATCATAAGGCAGGGCGAAAGGCTTGCGGAAAAGGTAGATATCCGCGAACTGAAGATTTACAGGAAGCTGGTAGCCGAATTTCTCGACCTGGCCGTCGGCAAATCGAAGAAGTTCTCGAAAAGGAGCCTGCTGGACAGGCGGGGCAGGCACAGGGTCTTTGCGATAGTCAGGACCATAAATGAAGAACTGGAACGGCTTACAGAGGATGTTCTCAACGGGGAGAAGGACAACCTGGGCCTTCTCCGGCGTCTTGAAGATATCAGGGGACTGATACTGGATCTGCTGGCCTGATACGCGGCGGATCATCACGTTGTTCAGGGAGTGGCAAATGGATTTCGAGGGTATAACAGGTCAGAGGGAAGTGGTCGAAAACCTGAAGCGGTCACTTTCCGAAGACAGGATCAGTCATGCATACATATTCTCAGGACCGCAGGGTATCGGCAAAAAAACCATAGCAAGGATATTTGCCGGACTGCTGCTTTGTAGCGACCCGCGTGACGGGGCCACCTGCGGCAGGTGCAAGGCCTGCCTTCTCATGGAAAACGGAACCAATCCCGATTTCGTAAGCATCAATACTGACGGTCCAGGCATAGGCGTGGACCTGGTACGCGGCATCCAGGCCGATTCCGTGCTCAGACCCATGTATTCCAGGCACAAGGTATACATCGTGAAAGATGCGGCGAAGATGACGGTCCAGGCACAGAACTGCCTGCTCAAGACATTCGAGGAGCCGCCGGGATATGTCGTCGTCATCCTGCTGACCACGAATTACGAAAGCCTGCTGGAGACGGTCCGTTCACGGGCGCAGCACCTGCAGTTCAGGAAATATACCCATGACCAGGTGATGCAGGTACTTAAAGCCAGGGTAGGCGGAAGCGGCAGCGCGCTGGAACTCATAGCCGGCTATGCCGACGGCAATATCGGACAGGCCCTGAAACTGGCGGAGTCCAGCGAATTCTCCGTCCTGCGGGACAGGCTGTTCGATCTTCTGCCGCGGATAGCAACAGGCAGGACAAGCGACATTTTTGAGCTTGCCGCTTTCCTGGAAGACAACAGGGACAGCATCGACGTGGTGCTCGAAATAATGCTGGCATACTACAGGGATCTGCTCGTCGCAAGGGAAGGCGGCGGAAGCATGTTGATAAATTCCGATAAAAAAGATATTATAATGAATAATGCCCGAAGCTGGCATACCGGCAGGATCATCGGGTGCATAGACGCTATAGCGGCTGCGGGTGAAGCTTTGAGGCAACACGCTAATTATCAGCTTGCAACGGAGTACCTGCTGATAAGGCTGCAGGGATAAAAACACGGGAGGACACCGGATGGTAAAGGTAGTTGGAGTAAGGTTCAAAAGAGCAGGGAAAATCTATTACTTCGACCCTGATGAACTGCAGATAGAAAAAGGCATGCATGTCATCGTGGAAACCGCAAGGGGAGTGGAGTTCGGCGAGGTCGTGATACCGATCCGCGAAGTTCCCGACGAGGAGATAGTCGCTCCGCTCAAAAAAGTCATGCGCATAGCCACGGAAGAAGACGAAAAACATGCCCTTGAAAACAAGGAAAAGGAAAAGGACGCTTTCGGCATATGTCTCCAGAAAATCAGGGACCACAACCTTGGTATGAAGCTCATAGACGTGGAATACACGTTCGACAACAACAAGATCCTGTTCTATTTTACCGCCGACGGCAGGGTGGATTTCAGGGAACTGGTCAAGGACCTGGCTTCCGTTTTCAAAACGAGGATAGAACTGCGACAGATAGGCGTCAGGGACGAAGCGAAAATGATGGGCGGCGTCGGCGTTTGCGGCAGGGAACTGTGCTGCTGTTCGCACCTTGGCGAATTCCAGCCCGTATCCATAAAAATGGCAAAGGAACAGGGGCTGTCGCTGAACCCGGCCAAGATATCCGGCAACTGCGGAAGGCTCATGTGCTGCCTGCGATATGAACAGGAGGCTTACGAGCAGATAATAAAGCACGCGCCGAAAATCGGTGCTGTCGTCGAGACGCCCGACGGCCAGGGAGTAGTCATCGAAAGGTTCCTCCTGAAGGAAACGGCGAAGGTGAAGCTGGACAAGGACAACGAAACTGACCTGAGATCATACAGGTTCAGTGAGCTCAGGGTGATACAGGACGGTGCCGTCCAGGAAGAAAGCGACATCGAAGATGCCGAAATGGAGGAACTGAAGGCCCTGGAGGATTGAATCCGCCGGAATGCCCGGAATATTGACAAAAAGTATTTGCTTTATCTGTCTTAAGTGTTAAAATAGTAGGGGTTTGTTTTTGGGTTATCAAAATGTATTTAGGAGGTGTACTCTGATGGCATATCGCATCAGTGAAGACTGCATCAGCTGTGGAGCATGTGAACCCGAATGCCCGGTTACAGCAATTTCCCAGGGTGACGGCAAATATGAGATAGACGAGGATGCATGCATCGACTGCGGATCGTGTGCGGAAGTCTGTCCGGTCGATGCTCCGAAGCCGGTATAAACAGTTGGGACGATAAGGGGTCAGGCAGCAGCTTTCATGCTGATGCAGGATCCCTTATTTATTTTGTTCCGGAAAACTTCTTTATCTACAGTGCTGCAGGCGTGGAAGCCTGCCGTATATAAAGGGTGGATCCGTTGGATATCACGATAATGGGAAACGAGCGGATAGATGACCTGCAATACAGGGGTCTCAGGCTGATACAGAAAACGGACGGTTTCTGTTTTGGCATCGATGCCGTGCTGCTCTCGTATTTTGCACAGGTGCCGAAAAACGCCTCTGTGATCGACCTCGGCACGGGAACTGGGATAATCGCGGTGCTTGTGGCTGCAAAAAAGGGACCTGCCAGGGTGGTCGGGCTGGAAATACAGGCCGATATGGCCGAAATGGCGGCGCGCAGCGTTGCCCTCAACGGGCTGCAGGACAAGATAAGCATAGTCCGCGGGGATATAAAGGATGCCGTGCAGTTGTTCGGCCCCTCGAGCTTCGACGCGGTCGTGACCAATCCCCCTTACATGGAAAAGGGCGGAGGCCGGCTGAACCCTGAAGACAGCAAGGCGATATCGAGACACGAGATACTCTGCTCGCTCGAGGATGTGATCTCGGTATCTGCAAGGCTGCTGAAACACGGCGGGAAATTCTCGATGGTCCACAGGCCGCACAGGTTGGCGGATATCATGTACAACATGCGCAAATACGGCATCGAGCCGAAGCTGATGAGGCTTGTCCATCCTTCACCGGGCAAAAGGCCGAACCTGGTCCTTATAAGCGGTACCAGGGGCGGCAGGGCCGAACTCAGGGTACAGGAACCATTGTACGTGTATGACAGCTCGGGGAGGTACACTAAGGAGATCGACGAGATATACGGCAGGGATGCCGAGGCGGACGATCGATGACAGGGACGGGCGCGGACCGTACGCCTGATTTTGAAAATAACTGCCGGGGCGCCTGGCGCGGTCCCCGGCCGAAAGGCAGATAAGATGGCTGGAAAGGCAGAAACGACCGGGACACTCTATCTGGTGTCAACACCCATAGGAAATCTTGAAGATATAACGCTGCGGGCCCTCAGGGTACTGAAAGAGGCCGACATCATCGCTGCGGAGGATACGCGGCAGACCCTGAAACTGCTCAACCATTTCGGAATAAAAAATACGCTCGTAAGCTACTACGAGCACAACAGGGCCGAGAAGGGGGATTACCTGGTCGGCCGGCTTCTTGAGGGCAAGGATGTGGCGCTGGTGTCCGATGCGGGGACTCCCGGCATTTCCGATCCCGGCGAGGATCTCGTCAGGCTTGCCGTAAGCAGGGGGATACCTGTAACGGTGATACCGGGACCTTCGGCGGTCATAGCCGGAGTCGTGCTGTCAGGATTTCCGGCAGGCAGGTTTGCCTTCGAAGGATTCCTGCCGGTGAACAGGCGGGCAAGGCGCGAGAGGCTCTCGGCCATCAGCAGGGATACCCGGACACTGGTGTTCTACGAAGCGCCTCACAAGCTCCTGCAAACACTGAAAGACCTGAGGGATGCGCTTGGCAACAGGAGGGCCGCAATAGCGAGGGAACTGACCAAGAAATTCGAGGAGGTCTGGCGCACCACGCTCGACGAAGCCGTGGCCAGGTATGAGAATGAACCTCCGAAAGGCGAATTCGTGATCATCCTGGAGGGCGCGGACGAGCGCGGACTCCGGGAGGATGAGATAAAATGCTGGGAAGGCATCAGTATACAGGATCATGTCCGGATGTACCTGGACAGCGGCCTCGACAGGAAAGAAGCCATGAAAAAGGTGGCGGATGACCGGGGGATAAGCAAAAGGGACGTATATAAAAGCCTCATTGAATAAATAAAACCCGACTTCAGAAGCCGGGCTTTACATGTACCTGGATGCCGGGTTTTCCGTCATCTTTCCGGTCGACCGTTATTCCGGTCACATCAGCCTTTCCTGAGTTCCTTCATGCAGTTCGGGCAGATGTTCTTGCCTTTGTACGTGGTGACGTCTTTGGCATCGCCGCAGAAAATACATGCCGGTTCATATTTCTTGAGTATGATCGTGTTGCCATCGACATATATTTCAAGTGCGTCCTTTTCGGCAATGTCAAGTGTTCTCCTCAGTTCTATCGGGAGCACGACCCTGCCAAGTTCGTCGACTTTTCTTACTATTCCTGTAGATTTCATACTGATTCCTCCTCTACTAACATTATTCGACATTCTTTTATGAAAATATACTAACATAAATTCCGGTTTGCGTCAACAATTAATTTATATATATTCAAAAAAATGTTATGGAAAATTTAGTGAAAACTATTCGCGGCAATCGGCCAAATGCCGGAAATAAAGCGGGTTTGAGATCTGTCAATTTTTCCCGGGGCGGAAAAACGCCTTTTCCGGCATAATTCGGGACCTGCAGATTTACTGGAAATCGTGTCGGGCAATATTGCACGAAATTCGACAAAAGACGAGCCCTGACCGGCCACTCTCCAGGAAAGAACGGGATCATGGCAGGCTGCATGTAATTTTTAGAAACGGTTCCCAATATAAATAACTGATCGGTTTTATCGCAGGCAGACCAGTTATTTTTATTTCCATATCCTGTGCCGGGTATTTGAGCATACCCGGGCATGCGAGGTGGCGGAATGTGAATTATATATGGGCGGGACTGCTGGCCGTCGGGTTCCTGGCCGGCATTTTGAACGGCAGGATCGACGAGGTCACCAAAGCAGCTTTCAGTTCGGCAGGCAAGGCAGTGGAACTGGGCATAGGACTGCTCGGGATCGTGTGCCTCTGGTCCGGGCTGATGAAAATAATGGAAAAAAGCGGCGTGACAAACTTTATCGCGAGAGCTGCGAAGTTCATCCTCAGGCCTGTTTTCCCGGATCTTGAAGGCAATGATAAGGCCATGGGCGCCATCGTCATGAACCTGTCGGCCAATTTCCTCGGTCTGGGCAATGCGGCGACGCCTTTCGGGATAAAGGCCATGGAGGAACTGCAGAAACTGAACAGGAAAAAGGATACTGCCACTGATGCGATGTGCATGTTCCTTGTACTCAATACATCAGCGCTGCAGCTTATCCCGACATCCGTGATAGCGTTGAGGAGCGAGGCCGGCTCTGCAGCCCCGGCGGAAATCATACCCTGCATATGGACAGCGTCGCTATGCGCCGCTATTGCAGGGATACTTGCGGCAAGGGTGCTGATGCAGGTGTGGCAAGGCGGACAGGTCAGCCTCGGGAGCAGGGAGAGGGGCAGGCTGATGAAAACGTGAAATATCCGCTCTTTACCGCCATATCCGTTTACGTTCTCCCGCTGGCTGTCCTGGCCATACTCGGCGTGGGCCTGGCGCGGAAGGTAAGGATATTCGAAGCATTTACAGAGGGCGCAGCCGAAGGGATCTCGACCGTTACCAGGATATTGCCGTCACTGGTCGGTATCCTCACGGCCATCGGCGTCTTCAGGGCGTCAGGAGCGCTGGATGCCCTTGTCGGGCTGCTGGCGCCCGCATTCAGATCACTGGGCATACCGGCGGAAGCCATCCCGCTCGTTTTGATGAGGCCGGTTTCAGGCAGCGCATCGCTGGCAATAGTCGCCGATATGCTCAGGGAATACGGTCCGGATTCATACGTCGGAAGAGTAGCCTGTACGATGCTTGGCTCCACCGAGACTGTTTTTTATACGCTTGCCGTTTACTACGGCTCTGTCGGCATCAGGAATATCAGGTACACGCTGGCGGCGGCGCTGATCGCCGACGTTGCCGGAGCTGTCGCATCAGCTCTCATATGCGCCCTTGTATTTGGCAGGTAAGAGACCAGGAAGCTGCCCGCCGTAAAGGACTGTCCCGCTTTAAGTGAAGAACTGTCCCCCTGGAAAGGAATGCTCCCCGGGGAAGAAGTGTCCCTGTGGCAAGAAAGCTGAAGAAGCGCTCCTCCCTGGGAAACCGCTCCTCTACAGGAGGCGCAGCATGCGCAGGACCAGACCGGCAGTGCGGTATGGCCGGAGCGATGTTTTCCGCAATATGTTCGACGTGGTGAGCCGCAGCATGCCGAAACCTGCTTCGGGATGTGACAGGTATAGCCCGGCGGCGGCTTTCGTGATGAGCATGTACAGGCTGCTGTCCCTGAGCTTTCGGCATGCTGCCGTGGTTTTATCTGCAAAAAAGACGAGCCTTTCTTCGCATTCCCTGAGGTTCCTGTAAAACGAGGAAAAATTGAGTTCCCCGCCGCCTGGGGAAGTCCTCAGGCTTATCATCGAATCGAGCATCGAGCAGAGGCCGCAGAACCAGGGGAAGCAGAACTCGTCCAGGAGGCGGACCTCTTCTTCTGTGAGGTCCGGAACGGACGCCGCCGCATACATCGCGGCGATCCCGAGGAAGGTATCGGCTGCGGCGCAGAATTCCCAGCAGGAAATGTCGCAGTAGCGCTTCAGGTAACCACTGCTCCACGTTTTCAGCAGGTCGGTGCTGATCACGGGAGGATAGTGCCTGTATGCCTGCAGGTCTATATACATCTGCATATACTTCTTTATTTTTCCCGAAACATGCCTGTACGAGGGAAGTACGGCCAGTTTCAGCCTGCATCGTTCCGTATGGCACGCAAGCGGCGTCCGGCCCGATGCAGGGACTGCCTGCCTTTTTGCATCAGCGCAATATGCGCCGCAGGCGAAGTTCCCCGAAGGGTCGACCGGCGGGAGGTCCCTCGAAGGATCCACTGCCGCGGAAAGGCAGCCCAGGAGGTCACGGATCTCCTTCTCGTCCCTTATGTCCTTTTTTTTTCTGTACATTCCGAGGGTTTCGGCAACGGAATGCAATGAGATCATGAATGATAAAATGTCGCCCCGATCGACGCCGGGACACATCGAGAACAGGAAACAGCATGCCTGGCCGGCGGGGAACCTGCCCGACCCAAGGTCTTCTTCGGTTTCGCCCTTGCCGGAGACGGAAACAGGAACGCACCGCCTCAGCTCTTCCAGGGCGAGGCTGCGCTGCCTGTACGCTTCCGGCAGTACCCTGCCTGCGAATCCTGCGTAAAACGCCGCTGCTTCGGTCAGTTTCCCCATTGGTCCGGCTCCCTTCACCGATCTGTTAAGATTTTATTTTCCGCGCCGGTGATATATTCCGCCGGTGCCAAATATCACTTGAAAAATGCATGTCCAAAAGGTATATTAGAATAAAGTCTGAAATGGTCAAAGGCTGGTTATAATAGATATCCCACGGGACGGCCGGCCAAAAGCGATATGGAGGATATACGATGGAAAGAAAGACTTTTTACATCACAACACCTATATATTACCCGAGCGACAGGCTGCACATAGGGCATTCATATACGACCGTTGCGGCGGACGCGATCGCAAGGTACAAGAGGCTCCGGGGCTATGACGTGATGTTCCTGACCGGGACGGACGAGCACGGGCAGAAGATACAGCGCAAAGCTGAGGAGAAGGGCGTATCTCCGAAGCAGTATGTGGACGAGATAGTAGCCGGCATAAAAGAACTCTGGAAGCTGATGAAGATCACCAACGACAGGTTCATAAGGACGACAGACAGGGAGCACGAGATCACCGTCCAGAAGATATTCAAAAAGCTCTATGACCAGGGAGACATTTACAAAAGCGAATATGAGGGCTGGTACTGTACGCCCTGCGAATCCTTCTGGACCCAAACGCAGCTTAAGGACGGCAAGTGTCCCGATTGCGGCAGGGAAGTCGAGCTCACGAAGGAAGAGAGCTATTTCTTCAGGCTGTCGAAGTACCAGGACAGGCTGATAAAGCACATAGAAGAAAATCCAGAGTTCATCCAGCCCGTTTCGAGGCGGAACGAGATGCTCAACAATTTCCTGCGGCCGGGACTGGAAGACCTCTGCGTTTCGAGGACCACGTTCGACTGGGGGATCCCGGTGACTTTTGACGACAAGCACGTGGTATACGTGTGGATCGATGCGCTGTCAAACTACATAACGGCGCTGGGGTACCTTTCGGATGACGATTCAGCTTACCGCAGGTACTGGCCTGCGGATGTCCACCTGGTGGGCAAGGAGATAGTCAGGTTCCACACGATCATCTGGCCAGCGATGCTGATGGCCCTCGGCGAGCCGCTGCCGAAGCAGGTGTTCGGCCATGGCTGGCTGCTGCTGGAAGGCGGCAAGATGTCAAAATCGAAGGGGAACGTGGTGGATCCTGTCATACTGATCAACAAGTACGGCCTTGACCCGATAAGGTATTTCCTCCTCAGGGAAGTCCCCTTCGGTTCGGACGGTGTGTTCTCCAACGAGGCGCTGATCCAGAGGATCAACTCCGACCTGGCCAATGACCTGGGCAACCTCCTCAACAGGACTGTTGCCATGATCGACAAGTACTTCGGGGGCACCATACCGGAACATAGGCAGGAGGGAGATTTCGACGGCGATCTCAGGGATACTTTCGCGAAACTTCCGGCCACGGTGGAGGAGCTCATGGACAGGTTCCAGTTCAGCACCGCGCTGGCCGAAATCTGGAAGGCCATATCGAGGGCGAACAAGTACATCGATGAGACGATGCCCTGGGTGCTGGCAAAATCCGAAGAAAACAGGCCTCGCCTTGCTGCCGTGATGTACAACCTGGCAGAGAGCCTGAGGATCGTGTCGATACTCATACAGCCGTTCATGCCGGAGACGCCGCCGAAGATGTGGGAACAGCTCGGCATCGTGCCGGACAGCGGGGCTGTATCATGGGACAGTGCCAGGAAGTGGGGCGGCTATCCCGCCGGAGCGGCAGTCAGGAAAGGCGAGGCGCTTTTCCCGAGGATCGACATAAAAAAGGAACTTGAGGAGCTTGAAGCGATTTCGGCAAAAGGCAAAGAAAGCCCGGCAGACGGCGGGGCAGCCGGGACCGGTGATCAGAAGGCAGGCGAAACAGGCGGTTTGATAACAATAGAAGATTTTGCGAAACTGGACCTCAGGGTGGCAAAGGTACTCGAGGCTGAAAAAATCGAAGGCTCCGACAAACTGCTGAAGCTCAGGCTCGAAGTCGGCAGTGAAACCAGGCAGGTAGTGTCGGGGATCGCGAAATATTATTCGCCTGAAAGCCTCATCGGCAAATCGGTCATACTGGTGGCCAACCTCAAACCTGCAAAATTGAGGGGAGTGGAATCACAGGGTATGATCCTGGCTGCTTCGAATGACACCGGCCTGGTCATCGCCACGCTTGACGGCGAGATAAGCAGCGGCTCCAGGGTCACCTGACCGGAACCCGGGTCGTTCCCGGCCCGCATGATGTCAGCTGCGGACAATGGCTCCGGGGATTTCCCGGATACTGCGGCAGCCCGCTTTGTTGCAGTGTCCGGGATAATAATATATAATAAACACGAGTACCCGTGAGCTTATGAGAGGTAAATATGTTGTTTGACACGCATGCACATATGAATGACACGAAGTTTGCCGAAGAACTGGATGAGGTTATGGCGCGGGCAAGGGAGAACGGCGTCGGATATGTCCTGACAGCCTCCGACAGCATAGCCTCATCTGTTGAAAATATCACGCTGACCCAGAAATACGACATTTTTTATGCCGCCGTGGGCATACATCCGCACAATGCGCTCAACCAGAACAACAACATCCTGTCGCTGCTCAAGGAATTCGCCTCCTACCCGAAAGTAGTCGCCATCGGCGAAACAGGTCTCGATTACTACTACGACAATTCACCCCGTGATGTACAGAAAATCTGGTTCGCAAAACAGATATCGCTTGCGAAGGATGTGAAGCTGCCTGTTATCGTCCACGACAGGGATGCCCATGAGGACACGCTGAACATTTTGAAAAGCGAGGGCGCAAAGGAAGTGGGCGGTGTTTTCCACTGCTTCAGCGGCAGCGTGGAGATGGCAAGAGAGGTCCTCGATCTTGGCTTCATGATCTCACTGGCCGGACCCGTCACGTTCAAAAATGCAAGGAAGCTGCTGGAAGTGGCGAAATATGTCCCTGACGACATGCTGCTTATAGAGACGGATTCCCCCTACCTGGCTCCCGAGCCTTACAGGGGCAAGAGGAACGAGCCCGCATATGTGAGGCTCGTGGCGGAGAAAATAGCGGAAATCAGGGGGAAGTCCCCCGAATACATAGGCGAGACCACGACAGCCAATGCGAAGAGATTGTTCGGCATCCCATAAAAATCGGTCCGGTGGTGTGATATGAAGAAATTTTTCCTGGTAATGGTATGTGCCATCCTGATCGCCGTGTTTATTGCTTTCAACTACCTGTTGTGGGACAGGGAGAGCAAGCTGGCGGAGATAAAGAACCTTGAATCCGTCAATGCAAGCTACAGCGCGAATATCAGCGTTCAAAAAAGGGAAATCAGCGCGCTTGAGGACGAAATAAAGGGCCTGAACGATCAGATCCAGCAGTACAGGGCTCAAATCGAAAAGCTGCAGAAGGAAAAAGAAGAAGCGCTCAGCGAAAAACTCCAGGATGAAGCGGAACTCAGGGCAAAGATCGACCTGGTAAACGCACTGAAGGAAAAAGCGGACATAGAGTTCCTGTCTAAGCCCATCGTTTCATGGGCAGAGGCGCTGAACAACGGCAGCTATGATGAAGCATATGCCATCGAGTTTGAAGGAGTGCCGCAGAAAGACAGGAACGTAAGCCTCGGCACTTATGTCGGCCAGATGGAGTCCACCGTAGAGAAAATAGAGATCACTGAAATAAAAGTGGACAGGTTCAGGGGTTCGGCAAACGGCGAGATATACCTGGAAGTGACACTGAACGTGACTCTCAGGGAAGGTGCCGACCTGTCCGCATCGCGCTTTTCCGAAGGGAATAACGAGATGTCCGTCAAGCTGGACTATTCGAAAGATAAAAAAGGTTTCGTCATATCTTCCATGAACATCTACTGATGACGTTCTAAGCGACATAAAAAGCCTCACACAATGTTATCCGGCTCATATAATGATTACTGAACGCACCCGGATCGGAGGAATCATTATATGAAGGAAGACAAAAAGCCGAAGGATATCCCGAAAGCCGTGCCCGGAGGCAAGATGCCGCATGTCGGCGCCAAGCAGCAAATGATGGCTGCGCCCGGGGCCAAGGAGGCTGTCGTCGGTGCTTCGCCTGCCCAGGAAACTGCCAAGGTACCTGCGGCAAAAGATATTTCCCAAATGCCGCCCGGAAAGGCCGATTCCGGCGTTTTGCCTGAAAAGGCTGCTGCGATGCCGGAAACACTGCCTGCCAAGATGACCGGCGGCAAAATGCATGCCCAGCCGGCAACGAGCCCGGCCCCGGCGGAAAACATGCCGGTCCGGCCCGGACCTTTCGGGAACATGCCTTACATGATGCAGCAGGTACCGCTGATTTGCTGTCCCTACCTCATGAACTTCCAATGCCCGATGACCTATGCAATGCCTTTAGGGGCGGGACCGGTCCCGGATAGCTTGCTGCCGTATGCCGGGAGCTCTTCCATGCCGGCGCAGGCGGGCAGACCGGCGCCGTACGCCGGGATATATCCGCCATACGGCATGGGCGCTTTGCCGCCTGTGAGCAGCCAGTTCTACTGAGCGGGACAGATCACTGATCGTCCTGCTTATCCATCCGGACCGGCCTGCACCCTGCGGGACCGGCAACACAGCAGTTTCAGCGTTGTGCGGGGCCTGTGTCGGAAACGCGGGCCCGCAGCACCTTGATCAGTATCACCGTCGTATTATCGGCACATCAATGGTCCACTCCTGGTATAAACATCCTGAAGTATGTATATAATCCTGATTGCAGGAACATTATGGCAATAAGTTTGACAAACGAAACGGATTGGAATAAAATAGCTTGCAGTCCTTTAGCAATACATAAACAGGAGGTTTATCTGGTTGTTTGCAGTTAAAAGAAGTTTGAAAAGGTTTTTTGCGCTGAAAAGGCACCTGCTGCTGCTCGCAGTCGTCGCGGCAGTGTCATCCGGCGCGGGATTCGGCGTTTTCTCCTGGCTCGAGAAGGACGTGGCGATAAATGACAACGGCAGCGTTATTACCGTCAGGACGATGAAAGATACTTTCGGAGAAGTAATGGAGGAACTCGGCATCGAAGTATCGGAGCACGATTATGTCAGCGTTTCGCCTGACACGAAGCTCAGGACGGATCAAACCAATGAACTGTACATAAAAAGGGCGGTGCCCGTATATATCACGGCTGACAACATGCGGACCGAGGTCATGACATACCGGGACACTGTTGAGGAGATGTTCAGGGACAGTCCCGTAAAGCCGGGCAGATATGACGAACTCATAGGAGCGTCGATGGAAGACAGGATAACCGACGGGATGGAACTGAGGATAGTACGGGTTAAGGAAAGCTATGTGAGCGAGACGGAAGAAATACCTTACACCATACACAGAAGGGCGAACAAAAAGATGGACGAGGGGACCGAGAGGATATACCGGGAAGGCAGGGAAGGCGTGCTCCGCAAGTTGTACAGGGTGTCCTACGAGGACGGAGTGGAGGTTGCCAGGCAGCTCGTGAGCGAGACCATACTGCAGAACCCGGTGAACATGATTATCGAATATGGTACGGTGCCTAACTTCAGGAATTCAAGAGGAGAAGTCGTACGGTACAGCAAGGTCCTGGATGTGAGAGCAACGGCCTATACCGCCTCGCTCAAGGACACGGGGAAGGCGCCGGGCCATCCGCTGTTCGGGATAACGGCCACGGGGATGAAAGCCAGGAAGGGCGTTATAGCCGTAGACCCCAAGGTAATACCTCTGTATACCAAGCTGTACGTGGAAATACTGGACCCGGACACGCCGGATTACGGGTTCTGCATCGCCGGAGATGTGGGAGGCGCGATCAAGGGCAACAAGATCGACCTCTACTATGACTCCCAGGAGTACGTGGACCGCTTTGGCGTCAAGAAGGCCAGGGTTTACATACTGCATGATCAATAAGCAGGGGAAAGATATGGAACCGGATGTCAGAAGCATTCTAAGGAAACTCAACATACGTCCGTCCAGGTCGCTGGGCCAGAATTTCCTCAGGGACGGATGGGTGCTGCAAAGGATCGCGGAGGCCGCAGAACTTGCGCAGGATGATATCGTACTCGAGATCGGGCCCGGCATCGGGAACCTGACGTCGTACCTGGCTGAAGATGCGGGTTTCGTTGTAGCCGTGGAGATCGACAAACGGCTGGTACAGGTGCTTCACGACCTGCTTGCCGGGTACCGGAACGTACATGTGATAAATGCCGATATACTCAGGCTGGACCTGAAAAAAGAACTTGCACCGTTCATGGCCTCTTCCGACGGCACGCCGCGTTCGCTGAAGGTCGTGGCGAACCTGCCGTATTACATAACTACCCCCGTCATAATGAAACTGCTGGAGAGCGACATTGCTGCCGAGTGCATGGTCGTGATGGTGCAGAAGGAAGTGGCGGCCAGGATGATGGCAAAGCCGGGAGGCAAGGACTATGGGGCACTCTCGGTATCTGTAGCGTATTACTCGAAGCCCACGGTCATAATGGATGTGCCGCCGGACTGCTTCACGCCCCAGCCAGGCGTCGATTCGGCGGTCGTCAGGCTGGATCTGCACAAAACGCCGCCGGTAGAGCTAAAGGACAGGGATCTTTTCTTCAAAGTGGTAAAGGCGGCGTTCGGGCAGAGACGGAAGACACTGCTGAACGCTTTGAGCAATGCGGGATATATCGGCGCCGGCAAGGACCAGGTCCGTATGCTGCTGCAGAAAGTCGGCATCGACGAAATGCGGCGGGGGGAGACGCTTTCGATCTACCAGTTTGCCCAACTGTCAAACGAACTGTACGATATGTTGAATTGAGCAGGTGCCATAATAAAAAGCCCGGCTTGGTATCAAGCCGGGCTTTTGCCTTATCTTAGCCTTTAAGCCTCTTTTCAAGTGCCTCAAGCTGCGCGTAGAGTTCCTTCGGCATCTTAGGGCCGTATGATGCGTAATGCTCCCTGATGGATTCGACTTCCCTGAGCCACTCGTCCCTGTTGACTGTCAGCAGTTCCTTCATGTCCTCCTCGGAGATGTCGAGGCCGGTGGTGTCGATCGCGTCAGGCGTAGGCATGTAACCGATGGGTGTTTCGACTGCCTTTCCTTCGCCGGAGACCCTCTCGACTATCCACTTGAGGACGCGGCTGTTCTCGCCGAAACCGGGCCACAGGAAGTTGCCGTCCTTGTCCTTGCGGAACCAGTTGACGTAGAAGATCTTCGGGAGTTTGTCGGGCGCCGTCTTCTTGCCCATGTCGAGCCAGTGCTGCAGGTAATCGCATACATGGTAGCCGATGAAGGGCAGCATCGCGAACGGGTCGCGGCGCACTTTCCCGATATCCTTGGATATGGTTGCGGCGGTTATTTCCGAACCCATTATAGAACCCATGAATACGCCGTGGTTCCAGTCGAAACTTTCATGCACCAGCGGAACTGTGCTCGGACGGCGTCCGCCGACGAGTATCGCTGAAATCGGCACACCGTTGGGATCCTCCCACTCGGGTGCGATAACCGGGCACTGCCTTGCGGGCGCTGTGAACCTGGCATTGGGATGGGCAGCCTTATCTCCGGAAGCGGGCGTCCAGTCGTTCCCTCTCCAGTCGATCAGGTGAGCCGGAGGTTCAGTTCCGATCCCCTCCCACCATACGTCGCCGTCGTCGGTCAGCGCGACATTCGTGAATATGGTATTCTTTTCGCAGCTGAGCATAGCGTTCGGGTTCGACTCCATGGATGTACCGGGAGCGACTCCGAAGAACCCGGCTTCAGGATTTATCGCGTAGAGCCTTCCGTCTTCCCCGAATCTCATCCAGGCGATATCATCGCCGATGGTCTCGACTTTCCAGCCGGGGATCGTCGGGATAAGCATCGCCAGGTTGGTCTTTCCGCACGCGCTCGGGAATGCGCCGGTGACATAGAATACTCTTCCCCTGGGGTCAGTGATCTTGAGGATGAGCATGTGTTCAGCCATCCAGCCTTCATCGCGTGCCTGCACGGAAGCGATACGGAGCGCGAAGCACTTCTTTCCGAGAAGGGCGTTTCCGCCGTAGCCTGAACCATAGGACCAGATCGTCCTCTCCTCGGGGAAGTGGCTGATGTACTTTTTCTCCATCGGAGCGCAGGGCCACGTGGAATCCTTCTGGCCTTCAGCCAGCGGAGCGCCCACCGAATGCAGGCAGGGCACGAATTCTCCGTCGTCGCCGAGTGCTTCGAGGACTTCCTTGCCCATTCTCGTCATGATCCTCATGTTTACTACGACGTACGGGCTGTCCGTCAGCTCGACGCCTATCTTTGAGATCGGCGAACCTATGGGGCCCATCGAGAAGGGGATGACATACATGGTCCTGCCCTTCATGCAACCGGTATAGAGTTCTTTCATCGTCTTCTTCAGTTCGACGGGATCGACCCAGTTGTTGGTCGGACCGGCGTCTTCCTGGGTCCTGGATGAAATGAAGGTTCTATCCTCAACACGCGCCACATCGGACGGATGGCTGCGGAAAAGATAGCAGCCGGGCCTCTTTTCCGGATTAAGCGGGATAGCCATCCCTGCATCCACCATCTCCTGCAGCAGGCGTTTGTTTTCTTCCTCGGAACCGTCGCACCAGTAAATCCTGTCAGGCTGACACATATCAGCCATTTCTTTCACCCAATCAAGCAGTTTCCTGTTCTTCGTCATGGTAACTCTCCTTTCGTCGTTACGTGATATTTATTATTTCCCTGACGGACACGTTGCTAACAGGGTTGTTGTGAGCAAAAAACGCACGCAGACTTGGTTAATTTTTTCACTAATCATCCACAACATATTAACACATTATTATGAAACTTTCAATATTAAAACATTCAAAAAAGAAAACATGGCCGATATGGTGCCGACGGCATGGACAGGCTGCAAAAACTGCCTGAAACAACAAGGATGGTAAGCTGCGGCATCCGGTGCCCGCGATGTGCCGGCCAGAAGCGTCCTTATCAGGATTTTGCAACTTTGCGGATCGCATCCTGCATTTTCGGGACCTTACCGGGCATTCCGGGAAATGTGCCGGCCGCGGACAGCCGGGCAGCAAAAGAAACGGACAGTCCTCGACGGCCCGTGTGATTTTTCAGGATGATGACACATATATATAGCTTATGAAGCGATGGTCCGTCATTATGAATGATCAGCAGCCGGATCACGGGGAGGGATCGTATGGGAACTGCTTTTGGAGACAGGTTCCGGAGGAACTTCCTGATATTCGTGAACGAGGACAGCGGTTTCGAAGAAGGAGGAAGACCTTCCGGCCATGTCATGATGGAGGTACGGGACGGAAAGGGAAAACTTGAAACGGTGATACATAACCTGAGGAACGGGAAGGGAAGGTACAGGTATGCGCTGTACCTGGTAAGACAGTCTGACGGCGGAACGGATTACGTGAGGATGGGAGAGATCACGCACACGGCCGGCCGTGCCGAACTGAGGTGCAGGTTCGAACCGCGGGGTGCCGGCGATACGCCCCGTCCTGTCGATCAATACGATGTCGCCGCGGTGGTGGTCGAGTACGGGGACGGGGACGGTCCTCAGGGCAGCATAATCTGCCCGCTGGCGGCATACAGGAATAAGACGGCAGGGTGGAGAAACGGACTCAGGGAAGCGCTTCTGCGCGAGCGGGGCAATGTCTCCGGGACCCAAACACAGCCCCGGACTGTGAAGGAAGCGAAACCGGAAACGGGACCGGCACCCGGACGGAAAGAGGAGCCCGGACCGGAACAGGAGCAGGGACGGGAAACGGGACCCGGAATGGAACAGGAGCAGGGACGGGAAACGGGACCCGGAATGGAACAGGAAATGGAAACTGAAACGGGACCGGGGGGCGGACATGTCCATGCACCGGGACCGGACCAGGGACTGGCATCGGACGGGGAAGCAGAACGTGAACCGGAAGAGGGACCCGGGCCAGGAGAGGAAGCGGACCTGGAAGAGGGACCCGGGCCGGGAGAGGAAGCCGGATGGGAACCGGAAGGAGAAAAGGGACCGGGGCAGGAGCAGGAATACCAGCATGAACTTGGAGGCGGACGTGAACACGCCAGGGAACCCGGACAAGAAACGGAACGGGATCCGGGACCGGGGCCGGCAGCAGAAAGCGACCCGGCACCAGGACCAGCGAC
>DGEQ01000021.1:34036-55139 GCA_002386045.1 Hungateiclostridiaceae bacterium UBA3922
AGGAAACGACCCGGCACCAGGACCGGCGCGATCCCCGGGCGCCGCTGCCGCCGCCGGCAGGATCGACACAGACTGCGTCTATCTCAACGGAAACATATGCGATGCCCTGGTCAATAACCAGGGGAAACCCGATCCGTGTGGTTCCTGCCGGATAAACCGGAACGGGGCAAAAGCGGGAACACGTCCGCCGGGAGACGTCGACGGGCTTGAATGCGACCTCGACAGGCATTTCGAGGTTTGCGACCCTTTCCGCAGCGGAAGGAGCGACTACAAGTGGTGGAAGGTGACGAATCCCGTAAACCTGAACAATATATTATACGAGAACAACATACGTTCTCCGCTGATGTTCAATCCCGCGGTGATGCTGGCCCATTACAGGTACAAGCACCTCATAATCGGGATCTTCCGCCACAAAAACGGAAAGAAATACGTTGTCTGCGGGGTACCCGGCAGGTACGTGGAAGATATGAAACCCTTCGGAGAAATGAACAAATGGGTGCAGGTGCAGGGCACCAGGCCCAGGTACGGAGCCTTCGGATACTGGCTCGTCTATATCGACCCGGATAATGGCAGGATCCTGCACCCAAACAGATAAACTTTTTCTTTTTTTGCCCCGTAACATGTGTGGATACATGCAATGCAATGTTTGGTCAAATATGTTAAAATAATCTGGAGCACATGGAATGGGGGTGATACTCTGCTTTACGTGTTTATCGGGTGCTTTGCATTCGGGGTTTTTTACGCTGCCCTGTCGTTCATACTCGGCGGACATGGAGATGCCGGCACCGACGGTATAGATATCGGCCACGACGCGGACATCGGCGGCATTGATGCCGGTGATTTCGATGCCGGGGCCATTGACGCCGCCGACGCAGATATCGGGTCCGGTACAGACATCGACATCGATCTCGATGCGGACGGGCCTGGCATCGGTACCGGCGCTGGCGTGGAAACAGATGCAGGACCCGGGGCAGACATCACCCAGGGAGCGGGAGCCGGACATGCAGCAGCCGCCCGGCAGCCGGGTGCTTCAGACACGGCAGGGTCACCTTCGCCTTTCAGCCCGGTGGTGATGGCAAGCGCCATAACAACGTTCGGGGCGGTGGGCCTCATATCGATGAAAGGCTTCGGCCTGGGCGGCCTTGCCAGCACGTTCGTGGCGCTGGGCTTTGCCGGTGCCATCGGGGCCGCGATATTTTTCGGTATCGTCAAATTCATGTATTACTCCCAGTCCAATTCCATATTTTCGCTCAACGACCTTGTCGGGACCGAGGCGGAAGTCATAACTACCGTCCCCGCAAAGGGTCTTGGCGAGATAGCCTATTCGGTAAAAGGCACCAGGTATACCCTGGCTGCAAAGTCGATGGAGGAATGCGAGATCCGCAGGGGAGCGCCTGTCATCATAAGGGAGATCGCCGGCAGCACGGCGGTCGTACAGCAGAAGCTGACCATCGATGACGTAGAGGTGGAAGAAGGCGTGCTGAAGCGGAAGGATACATGACGGAAGCATGCAGCGATGCATGAGATATAAAAACTACATAAAGGAGGACTCGAAATGGATGTGCTTATACCGGTATTGATAGCAATAGCCCTTGTCGTTGTCATCTTCATCCTTATATCGGTATTCGTCGGAAGGTATGTCAAGGTCGGGCCCGATGAAGCACTGATCGTTTCAGGCCGCAAAAAGAGGCTGCCGAACGGCCAGGTCGTCGGCTTCAGGATAGTCAAGGGCGGAGCCACATTCGTATGGCCGGTCCTTGAGAAAGCCAAGACCATATCCCTGAGGATCATGCCGCTGGACCTGAACTCCAGCGCCTATACCTCGCAGGGAGTACAGGTCAACGTGGACGGAGTGGCCCAGGTCAAGATCGATTCCACCCAGGAAGCCATCGCGACGGCGGCTGAGCAGTTCCTGAGCCTGAAAGAAGAAGAGATCAGGCGGATAGCGACGCAGACCCTGGAAGGCCACCTGCGTTCCATCATAGGCAACCTCACCGTCGAAGAGATCATGGCGAACAGGGACGCGTTCGCGCAGAAGGTACAGGAACTGGCGGCAAGCGATCTTGCCAACATGGGGCTGAAGATAATCTCGTTCACCATCAGGGAGATCGCCGACAAGAACGGGTATCTTGAAAGCCTTGGCAAAGCGCAGATCGCCAGGGTGCAGAGGGATGCGGTCATCGGCCAGGCTGAAGCGAAGAGGGACGCGGACATAAAGAGCGCTGAGGCCATGCAGGCAGGCCAGACGGCCAGGTTCCTCGCGGAGACCAAGGTAGCCGAGGCCAACAGAGACAAGGAAATGAAAATGGCCGAGTACCAGGCCGCTATCAACGAAAAGAAGGCTGAAGCAGATCTCGCCTATGACAAGAAGAAGTACATGCTGCAGCAGGAAGTCGAAAAGGAAGCCATGCAGGTCGAGATCGTAAAGAAACAGAAAGAGATCGAACTGCAGGAACAGGAAGTGCTCAGGAAGGCGCAGGAACTGGATGCGACTATCAAAAAGCCTGCTGAAGCGGAGAAGTACAGGACCGAACTGAGCGCGGAAGCAGAAAAGGTCAAAAAATCAATGGAAGCCGAGGCGCAAGCCTTCGCCATCAAGGCCGAAGGCGCTGCAAAGGCCGAAGCCATCAAAGCTGCAGGTCTTGCAGAAGCGGAAGTCATCAAGGCAAAAGGCGAAGCGGAAGCGGAGGCTCTCGCAAAAAAGGCCGAGGCTTACAAGCAGTTCAACGATGCTGCCATCGCGCAGATGGTCATCGAAAAGCTGCCCGAGATAGCCGCGGCAATAGCCCAGCCGCTCGCGAAGACGGAAAAGATAGTCATGATCGGCGATTCCGGCGCTTCGAAGATAACGAAGGATATCACGGAAATCATGGCACAGCTGCCTGAAACGGTCAAAGGGCTGACAGGCATAGACCTGACGAACATACTCAGGAATTACGCGGAGCCGAAGGAAGCCCAGGCAGAAGAAGCGAAAGAGCAGTAGATCGGCCGGAGAACCAGGGACATAAAGAATAAACGGTCAAAAAATATTAAATGATATGCTTTTTTGGCGAAATATTGTATAATATTAAGGAGACATTTCCGATACCGCAAATTTCAGGGAATGATCTCCTTGTATTTTTCTTCAGCCGATGCCTGGAGTTCTTTACAAAGCCGAAAGGATGCTGATTTCATTGACTGCCAAAAACAGGGTCGAACTTAGGATAGCCGGCAAGGATTATATCGTAGTGGGAACAGAGCCGGAGGAGTACATTCACAGGGTTGGCCTTTACGTGGACAAAAAAATGACGGATATAATGAGAGCGAACAACAAGCTCAGCACTTCGCTGGCTGCTGTCCTTACGGCAATCAATGTGGTCGACGACCTGTTCAAGAGCCGGGAATCCGAACAGGAACTGAAAAACCAGCTGAAGAAAGCCACGGAGGAACTGGAGAGACTGAGGAGAGAAAACAGGGTGCTGCAGCAGGACAACAATGTGCTCAGCAGTCAGAATACCGAACTGAAGCTTGAACTGGCCAAAAGGGAAGCCGAACTGAATGAAGTGAGAAACACGCTGGACAAGGCTGAACGGGCGAAAGAATAGTGAGTGCGTGCCGGTCCATGTTTTGATACCGTTGGGACGGGGTTTTGGCAACTGCTTTGCGAGGCGATCCTGCAGAGCTTTTTTTATGCGTCCATGTTTTTTGTGCCGGTTTTAGCGGCGATGACCCGGTTTTACGGCAGCAGCCTGATTTTATGCGGTACCGGTCCCGGGTATTGAATAAATGCTATGGCACGAAACAAACCGGTACAAAATAAAACGGGATCGAAACCATTACAGGTCACAGGACAGGATGGGTTGAACCATGGGAAAAACTATTGAACTGCTGGCTCCGGCCGGCAACGCAGAGTCTTTGCGTGCGGCAGTTGAAAACGGTGCTGATGCGGTCTACCTGGGAGGGAAATCGTTCAATGCCAGGCAGCAGGCGGACAATTTCGACCTTCCCGGGCTCCGGGAGGGGTTGAGATATGCCCATGCAAGGGGAGTGAACATTTACCTGACCCTCAATACGCTGGTCAGTGACGAGGAAATCCCGCAGGCGCTCGCCTGGGCAGAGGAAGCATACATTGCAGGCATAGACGGGATAATAGTGCAGGACATCGGCCTTGCGGCGCTGCTCAGGGGATCGCTTCCGGAACTGCCGCTTCACGGGAGCACGCAGATGACGGTATATGACCTGGAAGGCGTGCGGATGCTTGAGAAAATGGGGTTCAGCAGGGTCGTGCTGCCAAGGGAGCTCACACTGGAGCAGGCGGCACGGATAGCCCGCAACACAGGGCTCGAAGTGGAGATATTCGTGCATGGGGCGATGTGTGTCTGCTACTCGGGACAGTGCCTCATGAGCAGCATGATCGGAGGAAGAAGCGGCAACAGGGGTAGATGTGCCCAGCCGTGCAGGCTTGCATATACGCTCGCCGGCCCCGGCGGCAAAAGCGGGGGAAAGGACAGGCCGCGCTACCTGCTCAGCCCGAAGGACATGAATACGCTGGAATACCTGCCTGAAATCGTTTCTTCAGGCATCAGGTCGCTGAAAATAGAAGGCAGGATGAAGAGCCCGGAGTATGTTGCCACCGTGGTGCGGATATACCGCAAATACCTGGACATCGCCCTCGGGCGGGCCGGCAGCGGTGACACGTCGAAACTCGATATCGATGAAAAAGACCGGCGGGACCTTTTGCAGGTATTCAACAGGGGCGGGTTCTCGCCGGGCTACCTTAAAGGTATGAAGGGCTCCGGCATGATGAGCTATGACAAGCCGAACAACAGCGGGGTCTGTATCGGGAGCGTACAGTCATATGACAGTGCCCGGAGGACCGTGAAAATAAAGCTGGAGGAAGCGCTGTCCGTCGGCGACGGGATAGAGATCTGGACCGGAGGGCCTGACAGTCCCGGCGGTACCGTCACCATGATAAAAAAGGCCGGCCGGAGCACAAGGGATGCAGCGAAGGGCGATGTCGTCGAAATCGGCTTTTTCAGCGGGGACATATCGCCTGGAAGGAAAGTGTTCAGGACCACCAGTATCGAGCTTCTGAAAGAAGCGCGAAGGAGCTGGAGCGGCGGGAATACGAGGCGTGTGCCTGTAAAAGGTTCCGTTGTCCTCGAAAAAGGCCGGCCGCCGGTGCTTACGGTGGAGGACGACATCGGTCACAGGATCACGGCTTCAGGGACGATCCCGGCAGAGACAGCCATGAACAGTCCGCTCACGGAGGAAAGGCTGGTCGGTCAGTTGCGTAAGACCGGTTCGACGCCTTTTGACTTCATGCACCTGGATGTAGAAATGCAGGACGGTCTGACTGTCCCGGTCAGCGAGATAAATGAAGTCAGGAGGAAAGCCCTCGGGGAACTGTATGAGGCAAGGGCCGACAGGTACCCGGAAAGGCGCCGGAAAAACGGCGGGGACAGGCACGGCGCCGTTGCAGGGCAGGACCGTATCACCGCAAAACGGGCTGCCGGGCAGAAGCGGCCGATGATATCGCTGTATTTCTACAGGTGGGACGAAAGCCGGGACATGGCAGGATCCGGCGCCGACAGGATATATGTGCCGGTCACGGCGGTATGGAAGCCGGGATTCGGGAGTGCAGCGGATGCTGCCGGGAGAAGCGGGACGGAAGTGTTCTGCTGGCTCCCGCCTGTAACTAAAGGCAATTATGAAAAACTGATCGACAGGTTCATCGCCGAATACCACGGCGATGCCGGATACAGCGGCAGCAGCGGCATAGACGGGGTCCTTGCGGCAAACCCGGGGACAGTCCACAGGTTGATGGGCGTCAGTGGATTGCGGCTGGCCGGGGACATATCGCTCAACCTTTTCAACTCATGGTCGGTGGCCGGGTATGCCGGGTTTGGGCTGGAAAGCGCCGCGTTATCCGTTGAACTGACCATCCGGCAGGTATCCGGACTGGCAGCCGGCCTGGGCCGGACCGACCGGGCATCCTGTCCCGGGTACGTATCGGGACTACCCACGGATGAGGGGAGCAGCCGGCAGGGGACCGCACGACCGGGGCCCATTGCCCTGGAAGCGGTCGTGTATGGCAGGCTGCCGCTGATGATCAGCGAGTATTGTCCTGTCGGATGTGCCGAAAGCGGCTTCGACGGCCGGTCGAAATGCAGCGGATGCTGCAGCAGAGGCGATTTTGCATTGCGGGACAGGCTGGGCAAGGAATTTCCTGTCTTTTGTGACAGTATCGACTGCAGGAGCACCATCCTGAATTCGAACGTGCTGTTCGTGCCCGACTCCCTCAGGACCCTTGCCGATGCCGGCATCGATATTTTCAGGCTTTATATATGGGACGAGGACGACGATACGATAAGGGAGCTTGTAAAACTGTACCGGGCCGGACTGGAAGGCGCGGACATAAGCGATGGGACAGCCTTCAGCCGGCTGACGGAGAAGTTAAAGGCAGCAGGTTTCACAAAGGGACATTATTATAGGGGCGTTTAGGGAACGCTGTGAGAGATCCGGCACACAGGAGGAGAGCATATGGAGAAAAAAGTCAGGGTGTATATCAGGACATGGGGAGAAGGCAGGGTACCGCAGTATGCGTCCGGCCACTCTGCGGGATGCGACCTGTATGCAACGATGGATATGGCCATCAGGCCGGGAGAAACGAAACTCATGCCGCTGGATTTCTCGATGGCCATAGACGCCGGTCTTGAGGCACAGATAAGGCCGAGGAGCGGCCTGTCGCTGAGGACCGAACTCAGGCTGCCGAACAGCCCGGGGACGATCGACAGCGATTACCGCGACACCGTAGGGATCATACTCCAGAACACGTACAACATCGCCAACCTTCCCTGGCAGATAGCGGCAAACCCGGAACTGCTGGATGAACTGCGGGGAAATTACGAAGAAGTCGATCTCGGCACATACCTGTACAGGCATCATGGCATCGGGATGCCTGAAGCCGTGTCACCCGCGGTATTGGGCCAGAAGATCTATATCGACAAACATGGCAATCCATACGGCACCATATACATAAAAAAGGGCGAGAGGATCGCACAGATGGTATTCACTGAATACAGGAGGGCCGAGTTCATACAGCACCCGGACCCGAGAAGCATCGGTGAGGACAGGGGAGGAGGGTTCGGCCACACCGGAAGCAGGTAAAGCCGGAGGGCCAGCTGGATGGCTGCTGACTGGAAAAAAGCATACAGGCAGGCTTTTGACAAGGTATACAGTAAGGTTGCCGGAGGTATGTCCCCGACCGGCCCGGGTGGGGCGCCTGTTGGCGATCCTGGTGCTTCTCCGGGCAGCCTGCCGGATCCCGGAATACTGGTGAGACTCTATACCGGCACTTTGAAGACAGGCCGCAAAAAGAGACTTGGTGTTTTTTACACTCCTCCCGAAATAGTCAGGTTCATGTGCAGGGAAAGCCTTGCGCATTACCTCTCAAATTCCACGGGCCTTTCTCTCGGGCATGCTCTTGGGTTCATAAGCCGCATGACCGCAGATATACAGGACGGACAGGAGAACGGCCGAAAAGGGCAGGATGACAGCCCGGAAATCGACCGCGGACTGCTCCTGAAAGCAGACAGGGCGCTGGAAACCGCCAGGATTTTCGATCCTGCCGTGGGCTGCGGCGCATTCGTATGCGGCATGCTCGATGAAATAGTGAAGCTCCGTTGCGCAATAGCCGTGCACCTCGCGAACGGCTGCGGACATGCGGGGGACAGTTCTTTTAAAAACCACCCCTTCATGCTGAGATATAAAGCGATAGCAAACAGCCTCCATGGCGCCGACATCGATGAGACGGCGGTGGAGATAACCAGGCTCCGCCTCTGGCACGGGCTCATCACCGAACTTGAGCGGTGCGGGAACGGTGACGGGACCGATGGCACCAGGGCCGGGACCGGGGAAAGCGTGACGGCAGGCGCCTGCATCACTGCAGCAGCGATGCATGACCTGCAGGATCCGGTGCCTGGTCCGGGAGATTTCAGGTGCAGCATCGTATGCGCCGACAGCCTCTTTGAACATGATGTGCGCGGTTTTGACATAGTGATCGGCAACCCGCCGTATGTTTCGGCTGTCGAGGGGGCGCGGAACGGCCGGGACCTGAGGCTGGCCCTGAAAAAGAAATTTCCGCAACTGAAAGGCGCGTTCGATATATATGCCGCGTTCCTGCTGGACGGGATCCGCAGGCTGAACGAAAAAGGAGTATATTGCTGGATCGTCCCCAACAGGCTCCTGGTGTCACGGTATGCTGCGCCGGTGATGGAGCACCTGAAAGAAAACGGGCTCAGGTACACCGTAAGCATTTCAGATATCAGGGTATTTTCCGGCGTCGGAGTCTATCCTGTGATCGTGGCAGGGAACATGTGCAGGGCACCAGGAAAAGAAGTGACGGGTCCGACAGGGTCCGGAGAAAATGCCACAGATGGCAAAAGCCCGGAGGATCACCGCGAATACTATGCCGGCAGCCTCCAGCAACTGTGCGGACGCCGTTTTGTCATAAGACCCGGAGTAAAGCAGTATGGAACATTCGCGGAACATGGCATAAAAATCGCATCAGGCGCTGCGGGTTTCCAGGCCGACATGCTCCGGCAGTATATTGCAGAGGCTCCGTGCGCAGCAGGCAGAGCGACGCATGGCCCCGATGTCTGCTGCAGCGGCTGCAACAGCTTCATACCGTTCGCGGTCAGCGGATCGATCGACAGGTACCGCCTGGACCGCAGCAAAGTACGGTACATGGGAACGGTTTATAAAAACCCGTGCATCCGCAGGGGTGAGAAAATAGCCGAGAGCAAGTGGAAACTCTGGTGCAGCGAAAAGATCTGTATCGCCGGGTTGACGAGGGAACCGGAGGCTTACTACAGCAGGGAGCCGCTGGCGCTTGGGGTCGGCGCGTATGCCATCCACGGTTTCGGGGGCATGGACCCGTATTACCTGCTGGCGCTGCTCAACAGCAGGTTCATGTCATGGTACCTCAGGGAGAGATTTTATGAAAGGCACCTTTCGGGAGGCTATCTCGCGATAAACAAATTCATCCTGGAACAACTGCCGCTGGCCAGGGCCGACAGGGAAACGGAGCAGGAAATCGCGCGGCGGGCGGAAAGACTCCAGCAAACCTCCTGCGGAGGCACGGAGGCAAAAAAACTTCAAAGCGAGATAGATGAAATGGTGTCAATGATTTACAGTCATAAATTTATACCATGAACCTTCTGGCAAGTTGATTAAAATCTGCAATTGGGGTATCATATTATTAGAGTAACGGCATACCTAGATCAGCCGGGGAAAGGAAGGGACCTTTATATGTTAGTCAGAAATTGCGCAGGAGGCGTAGTCTTCTGCGGCAGCAAGGTTTTTCTCCTCAGGAATGAAAAGGGAGAATGGGTGTTTCCCAAGGGTGTCATCAGGAAAGGCGAACTTCCGAACGAAGTCGCTCTCGCCAGGGTAAAAGCCGAAGGCGGCATAACGGCGGAAATAATCTCAACGGCAGGTCACACCAATTACGAGTTCTATTCCGTAACACGTCAGAAACCGGTCTGCAATAAAATCATCTGGTACATCATGCGCACAGACAGTCTCAGCTATGAAATCAACGAACGTGAAAAATTCATCGACGGAGGATTCTTTGATATCGACGAGGCTATGAAACTTGTTACTTACAGTCAGGACAAGGCGCTTTTGAACTTGTCCTACAGGAAGTACAAGGATATCACATCCGTTGCGGTATAGCATACAAGAGACCGGAAAGGGGAAATGACGTTCAGCGGCAGGTGCGCCGACGTGCAGGTATATAGGACCGTTTGGTGTTAAGATATATACATCACGTTATTATCGACATGTGGTACAATAAATGGCAGCAGGCGATGCTGCCATTTATATTTCAGGTTTGCCGGACGTGAAAGGCCGATCCGGCCGGCGATGGTGGAAACCGTCCGCCGGGGATGCCGATAGCCCGTCCGGGATGATATAACGGAGGAAGATGCAGGACAATATGAGGAAGGATTACCTGACTGTTTCGAAGGAAGCGGCTGCCGAAATCGAAGAAAAGAAGTCACGATTCATTGCCACGGCAAGGCCGGTGTCATCCGAGCAGGAAGCGCAGGATTTCATAAACAGGCTGAAAGCCAGGTATTGGGATGCGACGCACAACGTTTACGCATACTATATCTGCGCCGGCAATGTCGTGCAGAAGTTCAGCGATGACGGCGAACCGTCCGGGACTGCCGGGCTGCCTGTCCTGGAAGCTATCAAAAAGGCAGGCGTACAGGATGTGGCTGTCGTAGTGACAAGGTATTTCGGCGGCACGCTGCTCGGCGCCTCGGGGCTCGTGAGGGCATATGGCAAAAGCGCTTCGCTTGGCATCGAGGCAGCCGGGATAGTCAGGAAGATGCTGTGTGTCGAAACGTGCATCGCCATGGAATATTCGCTTCTTGGGAAGCTGCAGGCGGTGATGGCTTCGAAAGGCTACAGCGTCAAGGATACCACGTATACGGACAACGTGGTTATGGAAGTATACGTTCCTGTCGACGAATTCGATCCATTTTCAGCCATGGTTACAGAAGCCTCGAACGGAAGGGCAGTGATCAGTCCGGGAGAAAAAGTATATATCACGAAAGAAGTCAGCTGTTGACAGGGTGCCCGCCTGATAACCCGGCGCTTTTCGTGTCGCCGGCAATGATCCCGTGGTCATTCGTATCCTGTATGCCCCGGGTAGTCCTGACAGTCACGGCGGGCAGTTCTATGATGAATTCGCTGCCCTTTCCTTCTTCACTGATGACCCTGATATTCCCATGATGAAGTTCCACGAACGTTTTCACCAGGTAAAGGCCGATGCCGCAGCCCTCTTTTTCGGCACGCGGATCAAGCCCGGCCTGCTGATAAAGGCCGAATATCCTGCTCTGCCTTTCGGCGGGGATGCCGATGCCTGTATCCTTTACCGAGATGGATATGCGTCCTTCAGTCGCGTGTACGGCAACTATGACCGTACCGCCGGGCCCTGTGAACCTTATGGCATTCGAAAGCAGGTTCAGCATCATCCTTTCCGTTTTTTCGATATCGACGGAGGCGATTATACTGTCGTGGGTCCTGCTGAACCGGAGATCGATCTGCTTTATGACCGCATAAGGCCGGACAGTACGTACGATTTCTTCCAGGAGCACGCACAGGTCGCAGTTGACGGGCTTCAGCACCAGGTGTCCTGCCTCCGACTTTGCCAGGTCGAGGAGGTTGTTCGTCAGCCTCATCATCCTGTAGCAGTTGGACTTTATTGCAAAGATATTTTTCCCGATATACTCACCATCCGCATTCCCGCTGCCCGGGATGCAGCCATTTGCGGCGATTTCATCCCCGCGGCCGTCTTTCGTTTCCATACCGTGGCCGCTGTTTTCCAGTTTCATCTCAATAAGCTGGGCTGCCCCGAGGATTATGCTCAGCGGCATTTTCAGGTCATGCACCATCCCTGAAAAAAAGCGAATCCTTCTGTCATTAGCTTCAACGGCTGAATCGAGTTGTTTTTTCAGCAGCTTTGCGCTGTTGGCCGACTTTACCAGGCAAAACAGGACAACGGCCAGCGCGATCGCCAGTATCACGTCGATCACCAGTGTGATGTGCAGCAGGTCCATCCGAAGCTCACCCTTTATATTTCAAACACTATATGTTATTATATATTTCAGAGAATCATTTCCTTTAAACAATAATTATTCCAGAAAATAGCATCGAGCCATCAGTATATTATACCAACGGGACGGATGTGTAAATATATTTCCTGGAGATGGCAACTGGAACAATGGAGGTAAGGTAATGGCAGGACATTCGAAGTGGGCGAATATCAAAGCGAAAAAGGGAAAGATGGATGCCCGGAGAGGCAAACTGTTCACGAAACTGGGCAGAGAAATTGCCATAGCTGTCAGGCAGGGAGGTCCGAACCCTGAATCGAATTCCAGGCTCAGGGACGTTATTGCCAAGTGCAAGGCAGCCAACATGCCCAACGACAATATCATGAGAAGCATAAAGAAGGCTGCCGGCGAAGACGACGGTGCAAATTATGAGGAGATCGTGTATGAAGGCTACGGACCCGGCGGAGTGGCAGTGATCGTCGAAGCCGCCACCGACAACAGGAACAGGACGGCCGGTGACATCAGGCACTATTTTGACAAGTTCGGAGGAAACCTGGGACAAACAGGCAGTGTATCGTTCCTGTTCAATAAGAAGGGCGTCATAGTGATCGAGAAATCCGATGATGTGTCGGAGGACGACCTGATGATGGCGGCTCTCGAAGCCGGGGCCGAAGATATGACCACCGAGGAAGATTATTACGAGATATTGACCGATCCGGCCAGTTTCTCAAAGGTGAGGGAATCACTGGAATCGATGGGCTACCAGTTCGTGGAGGCGGAGGTCTCGATGATCCCCGTCACAACGACGAAGCTCACGGACCCGAAACAGATAGAGCAGATGCAGAAGCTCATCGACAACCTCGAGGACATGGACGACGTCCAGAACGTCTACCACAACTGGGAACAGGATGAGGAGGAGTGACGTGAAGTCCTGCTGATCAAAGATCATCCGAAAGCTGTCTTATCCTGACCTTTCGGTTTATCCGGACCAGCCTGTCAAGATCCTTCAGGTCTTTCAGATCGTGTTTCCTGCAGCACTTCGTGCAGACCGAGCGGCATCCCCTGTAGCCGAGGCTGAGGCTGACCGCCCGGTGGATCCTGAAAAAAGGCCGCGGTTTCTTTTTCCCGCAGCATGCACAGGACGGGAACAATTCAGGCAGGTACAGGAAAAAAAGGATCACGAGAAAAATGATGACCAACAGCAGCAACTTCCGCATACAATACCTCCCCCATTAAGGTTATTTCCCGACTGCGGGCATTATGCCCGAAGATGATGCGGACTGATAGCACAAGGGCTGCCGATAAACGACAGCCCTTGTGTTTTTATCCTGCTGTTTCAGTTCTGCTGCTTCCTTGCCTTACTTCTTCTCGAGCGGATAAGAGTTACCGGTGAAAGATTCGAATACTCTCTTGACAATGTTGCCGCCTATTTTTCCGGCTTCCCTCGAAGTGAGGTCGCCATTATAGCCCTGTTTCAGGTTTACGCCAACCTGGCTGGCTATTTCGTACTTCATGTTTTCAAAAGCCGTTTTGCTCCTGTTGTTCGCCATATAGTTCCCTCCTCGTTTATTTTCGCCGCCGTATTTTTGTTTTGCAGCGCATTATTATGATTTGTATCGCGCGGTGGATTTATTACGGTAAATAAATGTATCGCTGCTATTCCCTTTCAGCGGCGGGGCTTTCCCTGAACAGCAGCGAGATCGAATAGAGCCCGGCGATGCCGACCAGGGCGAAAATGATCCTGCTGAAAACAGACATTCTCCCGGCAAACAGGTTGCCGCCAAAAATACCGGTGACCAGGTCGTAGTCTGCAACGCCGACAAGGAGCCAGTTCAAAGCGCCGATGATCATAAGCACGAGCGCGAGTCTGTCTAAAGGTGTCCTGTTCATCCAAACATCTCCTTTGCTTTCAAAAGTGATAATTTCACGACGATATTATTCCCGATGACGTGATTATCATTCAGACGGCCGTGAAGAAGCCTGGCTGCCTGTCCTGTCGGTCTTTTCCTCGAAAAAGACGCAGTCCGTGTCCGTCGACAGGGTGTCGCATGCTGCGTCTTCCAGTGTGCACCTGCCGTCTTTCTGGTGTCTGCAGTTCAAGGAGCAGTTGATGGTCGTCATGGCAGTTCCTCCTTCGCCCGATCGATGGCGCATCACACATTTGAACCGATACTTTTATTATGCCGTGGATCACAGGTTATTATTAAAATGCACGTGTAAAATCAATGAAAAATAAAAGGACCGGCGCATCAAGCCGCCGGCCTTTATTTGAATAACCGACGCCAGCCGCGGCAGGCGACGGTTAGGTGCTTTCCGGATGCCGCGCTGCCCACGGCAGCCGATACCGGAAGCATCAGCGTTCGATACCGAACACATGTCACTTTGTATATTATGTATATAAAGCCGGATTTGTGATAATATGAAGTAAATAATCGATGCGCAGAAAAAGTCGTTATCGGAGTATGCCATGGAGTATATACAGGTGCCGAACCTGCCGGAAGGCCGGGTCGGGCTTGCTGTCGTCGACGGCAGGATAAGCCCGGAAGCTGAAGATACGCTGCGTTCGCTCGGCATGGAACTTATCAGGCTGCATCCGCATCCCGGGCTGTACGATGCTGTCTGCTGCCACCCTGACATGGTGCTGCACCACGTAGGGGGAAACGTGATCGTATACGCTCCCGGCACCGATGCCGAAGCCGTTTCGAAGCTTGGATCGTACGGTTTCCGGATGGTGATGGGTGAAAGCATCCTGACGCCGAAATATCCTTATGATATAGCATATAACGTTGCCCGGGTGGGCAAATGGTACTTCCACAACCTGAAATATACCGACAGGCGGATCAGGGAATACATGGACCGGCTCGGCATCGAGCCTGTCCACGTGGAACAGGGCTATGCCAAGTGTTCGATACTTCCCGTGGACGGCAATTCCATCATCACCACCGACCGTGGGATAGAGCGGGCCGCGGCAAAAAAAGGGATCGACGTGCTTTACGTTGAATGCGGTGATTCCATCAGGCTTCCCGGGCTTGACCGTGGATTCATAGGAGGCGCCTGCGGCATGATTTCGGACACTGTGTGTGCGATCAACGGCAGTGTCGAAAAACTGAAGGGCTCCGATCCTATCATCTCATTCCTCTCCAGTAGAAACATGACCATCGTGCAGCTTTCTGACGAATGCGTGACGGACATCGGTTCCATAATCCCCCTGGCGCTGGCCGACCCCAGTAACTAACCGTCCCTGAAAACATATAATATATCAGGCCTCTATGCGAAACCGGGCGCAGACAGGCATCGGGACAGTCCGTGCCTGACTTGTGGCAGTATGGTGTTCGGCAGGATCGCAATTGCTGTCGAACGACGGCATGTGTCGATCGCCCCTGCGTCCGACTTGCTAAACCTGCGAAAAATGCGAAACGCGATGGGTTTATTTGCATACGGCCTGTACTGCATACAACAATTTGCTCGGACATATACTAGCACTCGAAGGGATGTGAAGTTGATGCAGTTTCTTTGCATTGGAGTCAACGGCAGCACTGAGGAGGTAATGCGGCATATAAACGAGGCACTCCGGCAACTGAAAAACAGGAAGATCAGCTATTCCATCAATGAGATAAATTCCGAAGGTTCGTCTTCCATTATCTGCATGATCAACGACGGCAGGTTCTACAGAGAAAAATCCCTGGAATCGTACAAGATACTCAAGACTTATATATCCAATGCACTGGCCGACTATATCATAAGGCAGTACGAAGAAAAGCTGCTGATGAGGATCATAAACAGCAATTACTGTTATTTCAACGCGGCTGAAAAAAAGGAAATACTGCAGCGGGCGCTCGGGATCATCAGGAACGAGGATAAAACGTTCATCAACAGCCTGTTCCAGATAAGGAGAAGAAACGTCATAATCAGACGGCTCATGGACTATTTCGACAACTCCAACAGCATCATAATCGACGGATTCGTGAATTTCAGGCTGAAGGACTATATCAGGGACCTCGAGGAAATAGTCGACAAGGCCGTCGACGACTTCCTGATGGACAGGGAATACAGGGAATTCATAAGGCTCCTGCGGTATTTCGTTGAGATCCAGGAACCGAAAATCGACACCGTCCATGTCATCGTGAACTATGACAACAGGTATACGCTCCTGGACGGGTCAAAAAGGGAGATAACTAATGAGTGCATCCAGGAGTACGCGAACGAGATAACGGAGGGTGAGATCAATTACGATGACCTGCTGGTAAGTTCACTTATCACATTCGCGCCGCGGAAGATCGTGATCCACAGCATGGGGCATTCCAGGAACAAGGAACTCATGGAAACTATCAAAAATGTCTTCAGCGGCCGGGTCATCATGTGCCAGGGCTGCGACGTGTGCTCCGTGAAGATCGCAAAGAGTGAGACGAAAAAATAGGCAGAAAGGCAGGATTTTTACCATTGGAGGTAAAAATGGAGGGGGCCCCGGGGCGCTCCCTCCATTTTGTGACATAATAACGTGATCCGGCTCAAATTTTTACAAAAAATTTCGATTATAATATTGACATTATCGCAACAGATGATAAAATATACGTGGAACACAATATGATGTATAAATCTGCCGAAACAGGTACATAATATTGTTATTGGATTAGACAAGTTTTACACAAAAGATAAAGCGTCAGAAAGATACACAGGACGAAGGCGACGAGTATACAAAGGACAAGATCCGGGGAAAGAAAAGAGAGTCAGTGACTCTCTTTTTCCCTTTTATGCGGGTTTTTCGTTGTCAGCCTGTGGACCATCTGATAATATATAGTAAACAGCAACATTGGAGGTCATCCGTTTGCGCGTAGTCGGTTTCACAGGTGCCAGCGGCACGGGAAAGAGCCACAGGGCATCCTGGGTCGCCAGGGAAAGAGGGATACAGTATATAATCGACGACGGCCTTTTAATAAAGGAGAACAGGGTCATCGCCGGATATTCGGCAAAAAAGGAAAAAACGAGGGTTGGCTCCATAAAGCGGGCCCTTTTCACTGATGACGACCATGTCAGGGAAGTGAAGAGAGCCATCGAACAGCATAAGCCGGAGGCCATCCTGATCCTCGGCACGTCCGACGGCATGGCGGACAAGATCGCAGAGAGGCTTGGGCTGCCCGCGGTCAGTGAATATGTCCACATAGAGGACGTGGCCGACGAGTTCGAGATAAAGCAGGCCCTTGCGACGCGAAGGGAGCAGGGCAAGCATGTCATACCGGTTCCCACTTTCGAGATAAAAAAAGACTTTTCAGGGTATTTCCTCGATCCGCTGCAGATTTTCCGGCGCAAGGGAAAGCTGAGTTTCCAGCCTGACGGCGAGAAGTCCGTTGTGAGGCCGACATTCAGCTATCTCGGCAGCTATACCATATCCGACTATACCATCTACCAGATCGTGGAATTCGTTGTCAGCGGCTTCGACGGAGTCAGCAGGATATCGCGCTTTCGGGCCGAGAACCATCCCGACGGCATCTACATGGAGATGGACCTGGTGCTTAAGTATGGCTTTCCCATCCGCGAACTGGTGCGCGAGATACAGCAGAAAGTATCCGAAGAGATCGAACGGCTCACAGCCCTGAATATCCGCCAGTTCAACGTGACGGTGAAGAGCCTCGTGGTGGAGAAGTAAGGGGCTCCTGCCCGCCAGGCGGCGTAACCTTTCATGGTGCCGGCAAATATAATGGTACCGGGAATCTGTGTTCCCCGGTATTTTTATCAAGCCATGGAAGGTGATCCGGATGTACCTGAGACAGCCATTTTCATACATAAGGTTCCTGAATGCGGTGCCGGACATTATGCCTGTCGATATCTACGCCAACAGGAGCCTGGTAGCCCGGGGTCTGCCGTATAAAGGCTTCACCGAGTACATGCAGGTTTTCCCCGGGATATATGATATGACGGTGTTCGCGGCAGGTACCACGGGACCGGTGCTGCTGGAAAGCGTTATCGAGATACCCGTGAGATCCATAAATACTGTGGTGCTCATGGGTACGCCGCAGGCGCTGAGCATCAGGCCGTTTTTCGAAACAGTGGTCCAGGTGCCGCGGGGACGTCTGTACCTGCGTTTTGCCAACCTCGTGCCGGATGGACCGGAGATGGACCTGGCGCTTTCGAACGGGACCGAACTGTTCACGAACGTGTCGTTCGGGATGGTCACAAATTACCTGTCCGTTCCCGCGGGGACTTACATTTTCTACGTAAAACAAAGCAATACCGACACGACCCTGCTTTATGTACCCAACATACAACTGCTGGAGGGGCGGTTCTACACGATATATACGGTAGGCAGGATGGACGGGAGCGTGCCGCTGCAGGTTCTGATCCCGCTGGACGGCAACTCATATATCCAGGTCGGATGATTCGGGATTTCCGGTTGGGTATGGGCCAGCGGCAGGCAGACCGGCGGAAATTCTTCGTTCCTGCCGCAGAAGGCCGGTACATCCCGGTTCATTTCAGGCTGCAGTAGCCCTTGAGCTTCTGGATGCTGCGGGGCAGTGCATCCTTTGAGTTGCCCCATGGTGCGTCATTATAGCGGTAGTCGAATTTTTTCGTGAACCAGTCCAGTTCTTTCTCGATCCTGTCCATATGCTCAAGCTGCTGCTGCATCAGTATCCTGAGGAATTCTTTCCTGTTGCCGGGATTTAAGTATTTTTCCGCTGCCTGGATGAGCATCCTGAGGTGCACCAGGCAGAAACCCTTTTTCTCGGAGAAAGTCTTCCTGAAATCGCTTTCCTTCGTCCAGAGGTACATGATGACGTCGAGATACCTGTCCATGGTGAATTCCATGCGGCCGCAGATGGTACAGCTTTTTTCGATTTCCATGAGGAGTTTCAGGAGTTTTGACGCCGGTCCCGGGTCGGCCGCGGACCTGGATCTGAACCTGGATGCAAGGGATCTGAGCGGGAACCCGGGACCCTTCGTACCGCCACGTCCTTCAAGCAACGGTTTTGCGGCGTCCCTGATCCTCCCGAGCTGTTCCCTGATATGCGTATCGGTCACGAGACCCAGCCCCAGGCGGTTTTCCTGCCTGTTGTACAGCATTTCGAAGTGCCTGCGGCAGAATCCTTTTTTGTTCGTATCTATCCGGCAGTCCGGCTCCATGAGGGACGGGCCCAGGTAATAGTCGATATACTGCATTTCAAGCTTGCTTTCCAGAAGGCACAACGGACATTCGCAATCCTCGCCGAACGCTTCTGTCACCGGTATGGTGTAGATTTTTTCTTTCATCCGCCCATCTCCCTTTCAACATAATATTTATGGTACAATCACCATTGAGTCGGACTTATTTGATTATACCATATTTGCCTTAAAGATATATCAGGTTACCGTGTCCAGGATCGACAGGAAGGGTATTGATTGCTTCGGCGGAATATTGGATATCTGTTTTGGAGGTTGTTATGCACTACAGGGGCTACGATGTTCATGAAGACGGCAGCGGCGTGATAGTGGAAGGCGTGCGCGACTTCGACCTGGTCCACACATTTGAATGCGGACAGTGCTTCAGGTGGTACAGGGAGCCTGACGGCAGCTATACCGGCGTCGTAAGGGGGAGAGTCGCCAATGTGAGTTACAGTCCCGGCGTCCTGAAGCTGGATAACGTTACGATCGAGGACTTCAGGCAGGTGTGGTTCGACTATTTCGACCTCGGCAGGGATTACGGCCTTATCAAAAAAGCCGTAACGACCGACGGGATCATGGAAAGGGCCGTGGAATCCGGCAGCGGCATCCGGATCCTGAGGCAGGAGCCCTGGGAAACGCTTGTTTCGTTCATCATTTCGGCCAACAACAGGATCCCCAGGATAATGAAGATCATATCGGAGATATCGAGACTGTTCGGCACTGAAATAAAGTATGCGGGGAAATCTTACTACAGTTTCCCCGATGCACGGACCCTTGCTTCATCCAGCATTGAACAGGTGTCCGAATGCAGGGCGGGCTACAGGTGCGGTTATATACATGAAACCGCTGTGGTCGTGGCGGGATCGGGGTTCGACACCGGGAAGCTGGCCGCGATGCCGGCAGCCGATGCCCGCAAAGAGCTTATGAAATACAGGGGGGTCGGGGCCAAGGTGGCCGACTGTGTGCTCCTTTACAGCGGCGCCAGGTATGACGTCTTTCCCGTGGATGTCTGGGTCAAACGGGTGATGGAAGAACTTTATTTTGGCCGGGAGGCAAGCTTTCCCGAGATACACCGGTTCGCAGCGGAGAGATTCGGGAAGTACGCGGGTTTTGCGCAGCAGTACCTGTTCTATTATGCCAGGGAGCATAAAATCGGGGTATAGACACATGACGGGCACTCCCTAAATAAAATATACTGAAGGGAGAGTGTTCGCATGTACGCCATTGCCATCCTGGATTCCGGTAATTACGCGCTGAGGCTCTGTTCCATCCTGGAGAAAAAGGGATACGTGTTCGAAGTCGTCCCGACTCCATGCCAGATCGCAAAGGGCGGCTGCGGGTATTGCCTGAAATTTCCCCTTGAATACAAGGATATCGTGCTGCAGGAAGCCCTGCTGAACAAAATAGTGATCAGGGAGATCTACAGGGTCGAGCCGCAGTTGATGAAGAACAACTACGTGAAAATATACTGACCGCACGTTTGCCATTTAATTCCTTTCAATAGAGCCAAAATCATCTGAACAACAAAGAAAAACAGAGGCAGAATGAACTAAACAGCGCATTGCAGGCGTAATTGCGGCTCCTGTACGTTGTTTGGGCCCGAAGATCGATGATATAATATAATAGCAGAGAACATTGTCAGCCTGAAATGTCCGGATAACCTATAATTTTGAACCTGCTAACGTGACATAGGGAGTCCGGTGTTTGGAAGCAGATGCCAGGCCACAACCTAATTCCGACACACGTTGTGTGCGGCGGTGGTAGGCAGAAGCTTTCAACAGGACACCCACCTGGCCTTGGGCTAGGTGTCAAAATATAGGGAAACGGCTTTTCGGGTTCAGTAAAAATGCAGAGGACTTGTCTTCAAAGACAGTCCTCTTTTTTGTGGTTTTTGGCTTTTGGCCGCCCCGGCTTTCAGTTGCTGCCGGTTTCAGGCGAGTCTCGGTTTTCAGCTGCCTTTGGTTTTCACGTCCCCCCCGGTCCATTCCGCAGGTTCCTGCCACTCTTCCCAGATTTTCATCGCTTCGGGGTCGAGGGACGGCTTCGGGCGCTCAGCGGATGTTTCCCTGGCCTCCGTTGTCCCATGGACTTTTTGACGGTCACCCGCCGCCGGTGCTGTCGTGCCTGTGGCGCCGGCATTTTCATCGGCAGCCTGCTGCGTTTTTTGCCGGGGAGTCACCGGGCCGGTGTATCCCGGAGATCGATCCGGCCTGCCGTGTGCCGGCCCGGAACAGTCTTCGGGGAGCACGCTTTTGTCCTGCCCGGCCGCAGGGCCGGACAGCCCGGTCCTGCCGCATTGGCCGGCTGCCTGTGATAACCTGTTTTCAAGGAGGCTGAGCCGGAGCGAAAGCTTTTCCGTTTCCTTT
>DGEQ01000021.1:55414-57720 GCA_002386045.1 Hungateiclostridiaceae bacterium UBA3922
CCTGAAGATGTTCAAGACCAGCGATTTTAGCTCATTGCCTGAAGCATCCCTGCCCTGGACCGCCAGCTGCCGGGAATGCGGGAACTGCCGGCCTCCGGTGATGCCGCCGGCATCCATGAACGCGAGGGTGAAGCCGTCGTCGTTGACAATGCCCGGGAATACCCCCGGGGACAGGGAATGCGAAGGACCGTCCCCGAGCCTTTGACGGGAAGCAGGACCGTCCCCGTATCCGGGGCCGCCTGCGGCCGCCAGGTCCGTGTAGGAAATGCACCGGAGCCTTCGGCCGGGCTGGAAGCCGTACCTGGCAGGGCGGGTCCAGCTGTCGCCTGACATGGAACCGGAGCACCAGTATATAATGTCGTTCCTTACCCAGTACACGATGATCCTGTCGTTCACGTGAAGGACCGATGCGTTATCAAACGGATGCACCGATGAGTGGAGCACGGTTTCGGCGGACCAGAGGTTCCTGCCCGGCGCTTTCTGCTGGTAAACCAGTTCGAACAGCTTAGGTGCGCGCCTCTGGTAGCAAAGGTGGATCGTGCCGGAAGGATCCATGATGGCGTGCGGGTACTCGCAGTCGCCCTGGTACTTCGTCACGGCTGTGAAATCGCTCCAATGCTTCCGTGCGGTACTGAACTTCTTGTATCCCAGTTGCAGGTATTTCCCGTCATAAGACTGGTAGAACGCGTAGATATTCCTGTCAGGATCATGCAAAACCGTGCAGGGGATGCTGTTTGCCGAAACATAGTCCACGATTTTCGGTGTTCCCGGCCGGTTGTTTTTCAGTTGCTGGTATGCGAGCAGAAAAGAGTTGTCATGCTGGAGCACGTAAAACATGTAGACCTCGTCACCGAGCGGGACTATCCGCAGATGCTTGTTGTAGACCGACGGCGTCCTGCTGCCCAGGACGGGGAAAGTTTTGACGTAATGCCCGTCCGTTTTCGAATAGTTGATGTTCCCGCTGTTGTCCTGGTAAAGCACATGATAAAAGCCGTCGCGGCCTGGCTCTGCGCAGAAGTACGGGTGCACGTCCCTGGCGATGATGTTCATATCGCTCCATATGCCGCTTCGGCCAAGGATGCTGCTGCAAAGGTTATTTGCCGCGTCACACCTGAAATCCCTGAACTGTCCGTCGTTCTGCCTGAAAATGTAATACCGGTTGTAAAAATTGAACATGTCTGACCACTCACACAATCAAACTACACTGTTTAATATATATGTAGATCCGCGGTTCTTTTATATTCATTGTGCCGTGTGATCAATCACAAATATTTACTATCAACATATTATGAAAATGAGAGGGAAATCGAAAAAACAAGCTTTAGTGCGAAGGGGGATATAAATATGGGTAAACATGATAAAGTACTTCCCGGCCTGATCAGCGAACGCGACCTGTGCAAGATCAGGGAGGCAGTTTGTATACAGGTAGAGAAAATATACGATTCATGCAAGGAGAAGGATTGTATAGAAGATGCGAGGGTTTACTTCAGGGATCCTGACAGGATGAACTGGCTGGTCAACAACGCCATCAACGTCAAGGCCAGGCGCGCCGAAGTCGTGAAGGTCTTCTCCGATGTGGAGGAAGTTCCTTTCAAGAGAGGTTTCTACACGGTCGACATCAAGTTCTTCATCAAGGTCACGCTGGACTTCTTCGTGCCTAAGCGCAACGGCGGCATAAAGATCATCTCTGTACCCGGTATAGTGATGTTCGACAAGAAGGTCATCCTGTTCGGTTCGGAAGGCAACGTAAAAATCTTCAAGTCACACTACGTGGAACATGGCATCGATGATCCGGGCACATCGGCACTGCAGCAGGATAACCTCCCCATCTCGAAGGTTGAGGTTGCAGAGCCCATAACACTCAATGCGAAGATCGTGGAGGTCCTTGAAAATGCCTGCGATGACGGGCACGACAGGAGCATACCCGCAACCGTGAGCGAACTCCTCGAGGACGTCGACTTCGATGACACCGACCTGCTCAGGGGTGAAGACAGGAGCCTTGCAATAGGTAAGCGGGTCGTGGCTACGATCGGGCTCTTCTCGATAATCAAGCTCGCAAGGTATGTCCAGCTTCTCATACCTGCGTTCGACTTCTGCGTTCCCAACAAGCAGTGTGTGGCTGCTACGGATGAAGATGCCTGCGGACTGTTCGACACCATCGAATTCCCGATAGACGAGTTCTTCCCGCCGCAAAAAGCAGATTTCCCCGGGGCTGAGGAAGACATCAGGTCTGTTGCGGATGACGAGTGATACGGTCCTACATAAAGGGGTGGCTACGCCATCCCTTTATTGCTGCCCGTTTGCCG
>DGEQ01000097.1:0-399 GCA_002386045.1 Hungateiclostridiaceae bacterium UBA3922
AACCAGCGGCTTGTATGACTTTAAACCGAATAATTGTGAAAGTGCAGTTGTAAGTGCGTAAAGGAAAATGCTGCACTTAAAGAATATCAGCATCGTCTGCGCTATGCCTATCAGGAAATCCATCCTTGTCAGTACGGTTCCGATATCGATCAGACGGATCGACTGGAACGACGGGGAAGTCCAGATGGTCTGTGTCCTGCCAAGGACCGCCGTATTTCTTACGGAAACGATGAGAAGGCTCGCGGCTCCTACAAGCACCCCGAAAAATGAATACCTTGCAGGCCCTTTGGTATCGTTCATGTGTTCCATGATCATGAGAAAAGCTATCGTTTCACCAAATGGGATGATCGACATGATATGGATGCCCTGTAACAGCTTTATGAACGGCAGTTCGAAAAG
>DGEQ01000097.1:594-2397 GCA_002386045.1 Hungateiclostridiaceae bacterium UBA3922
TCACGAACAAGCTGGTAGCAACAAACAGGTGGCTCACCTTTGCAAGGGCTTCTATGCCTTTATAGACGGCATATGCGATAACTGCGGCAAAAACCGACAGCAGGAAAAAAAAAGGTGTGTCGGGCATCAGGAAATTTACATACAGTTCACCCACATCAAGAATGTTAAAAGACAAAGTCATCGATAAAAAGAAAATGTAATACAGGGACAAAGCCTTGCCAATAAAACGGCCATACACCATATCATTGATCCGGACCAGGTCATTTCCCGGGAACCTCTTTGCAAGCGCTGCATAGGAAAGTATAAAAGGGATCGTCACGATCAGGCCTGCCAGTATGACCATCCATGTCTGGTGTTCGGTTATTCCTACAGTAAAATCTATCAATAATGCCGAACCCTGGATAAAACCGGCGAACATGAACAGCAACTGTCTTCCGTTTATTTTCCCTTTATCAGTGCCCATATCATTCCCCCCCTTCGTCTGGCGATGCCGGGCGTCTCAGCAAATCATTCGATACTATCCTCGAATCGACATGAATGTCCAGTTCTATAGTCGGATATATATCATCCCAATTATGTTCCATAATTTTCCACTCATTTTTGTACTTTTTGTGCAGCATCTCGCCAAAACCAAAAATATCCAGCCTAAGTTCTTTGGACCTTTCAAAAGCCGCCATTATCTCCTGGCGGACGACCTTTCCCGCAGCCTCCTGTACTTTCCCAAACCCCGGGACAGTTGCCAGGTTCTCGCGAGTAGTCTGCTCTGAAAGGCTCAGCTCCTCCTCGATCTTTATATGGAATATTATCCTGCCGTCTTTTATTTCCGGCTTAACTTTGCTTTTTGCATTCACGATTTCCAAAACGGCTTTTCCTTTTCCATCGGGCGAAGGAACTATTACCACGCCGCTTTCCACTTTGCCTAGCACCCATAGAACGCCCCTGACTTCATCATGGTTCAGCTTGCCAACCATTTTTCCGTTTTTGAAGACAGCCATGCCCGGAACAAACACATCCTTGTTCTCTCTGTCCTGCGAAACAGTGACCAGGGGAGCAAATGTAGCCGAAGTGCCACTCATCAGGCATGTAGCAAAATCTTTCATATTGACTTTATACAAATGGGACGTAAAGCCGTAGGTCTTGACCAGTTTAGTTATATTCATTGCAGGAAACCTCTCGGTTTCAGGTTTGGCGTCCATAATATCCGAAGCCCGGCCTTCGGCAACGAGGATCAACGTGGTAGGCCTCATTTCATGTGCACGCAGGAAAAAGTCGATATATTTCTGCAGGCCTTCCGCAGCCACATCATGACCGAAAATCACTACCTGGTTATGCGATACGAAAAGCCTGTTTCCTGTTTTGTGTGTAATCTGTCTGGCAGCATCAAAGATCGATTTCCCAATGCTGTTGACATTCCAGTACGCCTTGCCGCCGCCTCCTCCGCCTTCTCCTGACGCACCTCCCGCCTCCTTCTCATTGACTATCTGCGCTGTAAGCAAAATGTCCCCTGTATCCTTATCCTTGTCGATCCCCATCCCTATCACTATCTCCAGGTCATTGATCTCTCTTCCGCCCAGGCAGCCGGACAAGGCAACCAGCATAATAAAGCACAGGATAAATACATAAATCTTTTTATACAGTATCATTTCCGCCTCCTTTGTTCGGTGAGGGCATCAGGTCCGGACCCTGGCTCCGGGTATTGCCATCGCTCCGGACAATAGCCTGTGGGCGCCGCGACAGCATCCACAGCGGCATCCTTATCAGGAAATCCCTCAGACCTGCAATGTTCAGCGGTGCGATCGGCCA
>DGEQ01000097.1:2624-4289 GCA_002386045.1 Hungateiclostridiaceae bacterium UBA3922
CCGGCGATCCCGGCAAGTGCAAGGAATATGTACCGCAGTATCGTCCCGGAATCGGTCTGGGCAGGTACAGCAAAGCTTGCGATAGCCGTTGCTGATACGACGATCACCATGATCGGGCTTATAAGGCCGGCCTGGACGGATGCCTCGCCCAGCACGATGGCTCCGACGATGCCTACTGTCTGTCCTACCGGTTTCGGAAGCCGTACTCCTGCTTCCCTCAATATTTCAAAAGCGAATATCATCAGGAAGGCCTCCAGTATCGCCGGGAAAGGCACCCTCTCTCGTCCTTCCGCTATGGATATCAGCAACTGGGTGGGTATCAGTTCCTGGTGGAAAACTGTGAGCGCCACATAAGCCGCAGGTCCCAGGGTACTGATTATGTAAGACAGAAACCTTACCATCCGCATGATGCTCGCAAGGAAAGGCCTGGTATAATAGTCCTCCACGCTCTGGAAACTTTCAATGAACAGCATTGGTACCACCAGGGCAAAAGGCGTGCCGTCAGCGAGTATGGCGACACGGCCTTCGAGTATCTTTGCCGCGACCTTATCGGGTTTTTCAGTGTTTGAAACAGTGGGAAAAATGGACCAGGGATCATCCTCGATAAACTGCTCGATGTAGCCTGATTCCAGGATCGCATCAGTCTTTATCCTGTCCAGCCGCTTCCTGACCTCTTCTATCAGTTTCGGGTCAGCCACGCTTTTTACATAGACTATATATACATCCGTTTTTGATTTCTCTCCGATCACGAGTTTTTCGACGCACAGGTCCGGAGATTTGATCTTTTGGCGGATAAGGGCAATGCTTGTGTTTACGTTTTCATTGAATCCTTCTCTCGGACCACGTACGACTGCCTCCGTTGCCGGTTCGTCTATGGAACGGGATTCCCGTTTGCCGGTTCTGACAGCCAAAGCCTCTTTCGAACCGTCCACAAGCAGGATGACAGCCCCTGCAAGCAAACTGTCGAGCAGTTCATACAGCAGTGCCACTTTACGGCTGTCCGTTACCGGGACCAGGTTCCTTGCCACATTGTCTATCTTTGTATAATCGATATCTGCATCGCTGCTGATCAGCAACGAACCGAACATCAGGGGCTGCAGTATGTTTTTGTTTATCTCATCCTTATCCGCCATGTCACTGATAAAAACTATGGCTCCCCTGTATCTCCTGTCATGCCCGAAGTTGAACTCATGGACTGCCAGATCGCTGCTCGTGCGCAGAGCGTCCCTTATTGCCTCCAGGTTCCTTTCCAGGCAAGGCAATAATGGTTCGCTGGATTTCTTTTCAGACACATTACCCTGCTTACTGCCGTCATTTTCATTTTTAAGGGATGAACAGCGGATCCTCCTGAAAATATACCTGAACATAATCGGCTCTTCCCGGCTGATTTTTACTTAGTTTCTGCATATAGCGGTGATTTATTCATACAGCGGGAACTGCGGAAAGTGCCAGGAGCATCCTGTGACTTTGGATCGACCTGCTTTTCAGGTTTCGGCCCGGCGGGCGCCCCGGCCTGTTACCTTTCAAACTGGCTGTTGTACAGATCGGCATAAAAACCGCCTTTTTTCAGCAGTTCATCATGGGTCCCCTGCTCGACGATCTTCCCCTTGTTCATGACCAGGATCAGGTCCGCTTCCCTTATCGTGGAAAGCCTGTGGGCAACGA
>DGEQ01000139.1:0-414 GCA_002386045.1 Hungateiclostridiaceae bacterium UBA3922
TTCGGCTCTTTGCGGCTTGAAGTCAAAGTAAACGACCCCTTCAGGCACGGGAGCGCCGGCCTTCATAAAACGCCCCCAGAAGCGATGGCATCGTTCAGCATCCACCCCCCTGCCATAATGGTGCTGTAATAAAACATCATGGTCAAAGCCTGATTTATATTCTCTCATGGTATCCAGGACGCCGAAAAGTTCCTTAAGGTCATCGACAGTATCCCGGCCGTCACTTTCACTGATTTCCTTCCCTATAAACCGCATGGCGGGCATCTTCATATATTCGAATCTCTCGACCCTGAAGCCTTCCTGCTGCTTTTCGACCGCACAGGGCATGAAAAGCGTCCATTGCACCCTTGCATCGCAGGCTTTCAGCAAATTCACATAACCGAAAACATCAACGCTGTCTGCTCCTGCGGGTCC
>DGEQ01000139.1:633-1098 GCA_002386045.1 Hungateiclostridiaceae bacterium UBA3922
GTTTTGCCTCCGGCTATTTGTTCGCGCAGCCTGCGGTCACGCATGGCTGAGAAATCAGCAAACATTTTTGATACCGCATCACGAAGATGTTCTTCAGTGGTTTTGCCCGACAACTCATCGTCAAATCTGTCCAGCGCATTGAATACAGCCTCATTAACGATCCCGGAAGGTTTAATAGCCTTCAGATATGCCCGGAGCTGTACATTCTGGGTCCTGAACCGCGCAAGTATGCCCATGAAGATCTGCTCATTCTCTGCAAGCTTATCCTCCGTCCATTCAGAATCGTCAAGGATCCATTCGGTCAGGGCATCGAAAACGCCCGGATTGTGCCCTCTTGCCCTGACCGCCCATTTTACGATCCTTTGATATTTATCAATGTCAGACTGTGATTCATTTTTTTGATTTCTGAAATCGCTCCAATAAAATCCATCAACGAGTGAACGGGACATATCGAAACCTCCCTGC
>DGEQ01000139.1:1318-2312 GCA_002386045.1 Hungateiclostridiaceae bacterium UBA3922
CGCTTTTAGCTAATCTTTTGACGAATTAGCTAACTTATATTATAATATAGCTAATATCCAAAGGGGTGGTAAGTTTGAAGGTATCGTCAACAGAAGTTCAGAATAATTTTGGTAAATACCTGAAAATCGCAGTGGAACTGGAAGATGTCATCATAACGCGGAATGGCCGCGAGGTCGCGAAATTAGTGCCTTGTGAGCAGAGGACCGTTGTTTCGGAGGAAGCCGCGAATTGCATTTTCAATGACCGGTGGAAACTGAGCTATGAAGAATTCCTCAAAATGGTGGAAAACTCAGACCTGCGGTACGAATATATAGACGGCGAAGTTTACCTGCTTGCTTCACCGGTATACAATCACCAGGTTGTGGTTGCAGAAATCTACGGTACTTTTTTCAACTGGTTCAAGGGAAAGAAATGCAGGGCCCTGACTTCTCCTTTTGATGTCACGCTGAAGAAAAGCGAGAGCAACATAAACGTCGTACAGCCTGATATCATCGTCATCTGCGATACCGACAAAATCGATGGATCCGGCAAATACCAGGGCGTGCCGACCCTCGTAGTGGAGGTGTTGTCGAAGTCCACGAAAACAAAGGATATGCTGAAGAAACTCGACCTGTACATGAAGACAGGTGTGAAGGAGTACTGGCTGGTCGATCCGGACAAGAAAGAAGTCACCGTCTACACTTTTGAGAAATATGAAATAGCGGACCACGATACCTATCTTGGTGATATGACGGCGAAATCAATCGTTTTCAGCGGGCTTGAAGTCAGGCTGACGGATATTTTTTCATTTTGAGATTTTTCATGTGCCAATGGTACCGTACCTATGGTTATAATGCGTGCAGCAGCCTCACTCTTTCTATCGCCGTTTGTACATCATGCACCATATTTTTAGGGCCTTTCCATTGTTTCGGTATAAAAACATCATCGCCTCTCAGCAATAACCATATCCTAAACTGAACAAAAACTATTCACCCAGTGTAATATCATCCAGAT
>DGEQ01000139.1:2448-24428 GCA_002386045.1 Hungateiclostridiaceae bacterium UBA3922
ATATATAATATTGCATGACAATGAAAGGATGTTTCAGAATGTCGGAAATAATACTTACCGATTTTTACTATGGTGCAGCTTTGTCTGTGTTGTTTAATAACAGTGTCAGAAAAATATCTGCCGCATTAATTGAAAGTGATGATACGCGGCAGTTATATTGTCTGACAACTGATAATAATGAATGCCGACTATTTATAAAGTATCGTACCATGAGAAATGAGACGAAAACTGAAGATTACAACAGTTGGGTATTCAACCTGACTGAAAGGGATAAGAACGAAATCCAATCCCTTATAGAAGAAGGACATAACCTGGTGTTAGCACTTGTGTGTGGGGTAGCAGGTTTTTCAGATAGTGAACTTGCATTGCTTGATAAAGAACAAATAAAAAGAATAATTGATTTAGGGAAGGGTTCCATAACAATTAGCCGTAAGAAACGCGAGCGTGCCTACCGTATTTCGATTGGCGGTGGCAGAGGAAACGCTATGAGAGTTGCGTTCAATCGTTTTGAAGAGTTATTTTGAATATGATCCGCCCCCAGAAAACAATAAAGTTCGAGGGACGGCTGTAAATAAGCCGTCCTCTTCACCTCATTAAATGAGTTATTAAAGGGGACGTTCACCGTCCCCTTTACCGACGCTTTTACCTTAGCAGCGACTCTCCCGTCATTTCCGCAGGCTTCTCGAGGCCCATCAGGTCGAGCATCGTCGGAGCCAGGTCCGCCAGACGGCCCTCCTTAAGCTGCCGGTCGCCTATGCCGATGCCTACGAGAGGCACCACGTTGGTGGTGTGGGCCGTATACGGGCTGCCGGTCTCATAGTCGACCATTTGCTCGGCGTTCCCATGGTCAGCGGTTATGAGGACGATGCCGTCCTGTGCCCTGACAGCGTCGACGATCCTGCCCACGCATTTGTCTATGGCTTCCACTGCGGCCTTCGCAGCTTCGAAGACACCCGTATGGCCTACCATGTCGCAGTTCGCGAAGTTCAGTATGATCACGTCATACTGCCTGGAATCGATCCTCTTCAGGACTTCCTCCGTAACCTCGTATGCGCTCATCTCCGGCTTCATGTCATATGTGGGCACTTTCGGCGACGGGATCAGGCACCTGTCCTCGCCCTCATACATCGTCTCGGTACCGCCGTTGAAGAAGAACGTGACATGGGCATATTTCTCGGTTTCGGCGATCCTGAGCTGCCTGAGCCCCTTCCTGCTGATATATTCACCGAATGTGTTGGTCAGCGACTCCGGCTTGAATGCCACTGTTACGTTCGGCATGGTTTTATCATACTGGGTCATGCAGACATAGTGGACCGGGAAGAATCCCTTGGCCCTTTCAAACCCCGTGAAATCAGGATCGACGAAAGCCCTCGTGATTTCTCTCGCCCTGTCGGGCCTGAAGTTGAAGAATATGATCGAGTCATTCTCGCCTATGGTGGCAGTAGGTTTGCCGTCTGTCAGGATGACCGTGGGCTTGACGAACTCGTCGAACTCCTCACGTGAATAGGACTCCGCAACAGCCTCCGCCGCCGACTCTGCCGTCAGGCCCTGGCCAAGCACCATCGCATCGTATGCCAGCTTGACCCTTTCCCAGCGGTTGTCCCTGTCCATGGCATAGTATCTGCCCATTACACTGGCGATCTTTCCTACGCCTATCTCCTCCAGTTTGGCTTCGAGTTCAGCGACATAATCCTTCGCGCTGTCCGGCGGCACGTCCCTGCCGTCGAAGAAGCAGTGCACGAACACGTCCTTTAGTCCGTATCTCTTTGCCATCTCGACCAGCGCATAGAGATGTGTGTTATGGCTGTGTACGCCTCCGTCGGATACCAGCCCGTACAGATGCAGCTTCGTGCCATTCTTCCTGCAATTCTCCATGGCGTCGACGAGTTCCTTTTTTTCAAAGAAATCGCCGTCCTCTATGGACTTGGTGATCCTCGTCAGTTCCTGGTAGACTATCCTGCCGGCGCCGATATTCGTATGCCCGACCTCGGAATTGCCCATCTGCCCCCTGGGAAGGCCTACATCAAGACCGCTCGTATGTATGATGGTGTTCGGGTATTCTTTCATATAGCGGTCCAGGTTAGGCTTGTGCGCCGCTGCGACTGCATTGCCTTCCGTCCTCTCGTTAATTCCGTATCCATCCAGTATGACCAACATTACAAGTCTTTTTCCCATGATATGTTACACTCCCTTTGTTTTCAGCCTGGTTCGATCCGGTCAGTATCAAATCTCAAAAAGGCTGTCCGTTCAGACAGCCTTTTGATCGTCCTATGCCAGGTACATTTCCTGAAGCTGCTCTCTTTTTAAGTCAGAACCAAAAACTGCACCCGGCCGTCATGACTTGACTATCTTTTCGAAGTCGTCAAGCCTGAGGCTTGCACCGCCAACAAGGCCCCCGTCGATGTCCGACATGCCGAAAAGTCCTTCCGCATTATCGGCAGTAACGCTTCCGCCGTACTGGATGCGGACCTGTTCGGCAGTCTCCTCTCCGTAGAGGCTCTTTATCGTATCCCTGATGATCATGCAAACCTCGTTGGCCTGCTCATTCGTTGCCGTCTTGCCGGTACCGATAGCCCATATGGGCTCGTAAGCTATGATAACGTCCTTTACCTGATCAGCCGTGAGCCCGAGGAGAGCGATCTTTACCTGGTAGCTTACAAGCTCGGCCGTGACTCCCTGTTCCCTCTGTGTCAGCGATTCACCGACACAAACGATGGGTTTGAGTCCGTATTTGAGTGCTGCATGGACCTTCTTGTTGACTGTCTCGTCTGTTTCTGCGAAATACTGTCTCCTCTCGGAGTGGCCTATGATGACATATTCCACGCCCAGGTCCCTGAGCATCAGGCCCGAGACCTCACCGGTGAACGCTCCTTTTTCTTCCCAGTGCATGTTCTGTGCAGCGACCTTGATGTTGGATCCTGCAGCAGCTTTTATAACATCCGGCAGACATACGAATGGTGCGCCGACAACTACGTCTGCCTGAACACCTGCGACCCTCGGTATCAGAGCCTTGACGAACTCTGCCGCCTCTTTCGCAGTTTTATTCATTTTCCAGTTGCCGGCTATCACTTTTTTTCGCGGGTTCTTATCCATCAGGACCGCGATTCCGGGAAGGACCTTTCCTTCAAGGAATTCCAGCGATGCTCCTCCACCTGTCGAAATATGGGTTATTCTATCGGCAAAGCCAAGCTGTTCGATGGCTGCAGCAGAATCGCCGCCGCCGACTATCGAGACGGCCCCGGACTCGGCGACCGCCCTTGCGATCTCCCTGGTGCCGTTGGCGAAAGCCTCGAACTCGAACACGCCCATGGGGCCGTTCCACACGATGGTCTTTGCCTTTTTGATCTCTTTGGAGAAGTATTCGATGGTCTGTGAGCCTATGTCCATGCCCATCCATCCGTCAGGCATGTCGTCGGAAGGCACATACTTGTACTCGGTGTCAGGCTTGAATTCCTTGCCGACTATGCTGCCGATGGGGAGCAGCAGCTTGACGCCCTTCTGCTCGGCCTTTTCCATCAGGCTCTTTGCCAGGTCTATCTTATCTTCCTCACAAATGGAATCGCCTATCTTGTATCCCTTCGCCTTGAGGAACGTATAAGCCATCCCGCCGCCGATTATGAGCGAATCGACCTTGTCTATCAGGTTCTCGATCACGCTGATCTTGTCCGATACCTTCGCACCGCCGAGTATCGCCACAAAAGGCCTCTCAGGATTGGAGAGGGCTTTGCCCATTATCTCGATTTCCTTCCGAATCAGGTATCCGCAGACTGCCGGGAGGTAATCGGCTACGCCCGCAGTCGAAGCATGGGCCCTGTGTGCGGTACCGAAAGCATCATTGACATATATCTCTGCCAGTGAAGCAAGTTCCTTTGCAAATGCAGGGTCGTTTTTCGTCTCTTCCTTGTGGAACCTGACATTCTCCAGCATCAGCACTTCGCCTTCCCTGAGCGCTGCCGCTTTTTCCTTCGCGTCAGGTCCGATGACGTCCTTTGCCATGATGACAGGCTGGCCAAGCAACTCGCTGAGCCTTTCAGCCGCCGGCTTCATGCTGTATTTCTCTTCCGGCCCTTCCTTCGGCCTTCCGAGGTGGGAAACCAGTATGGTCTTTGCCTTGTTGTCAACTAAGTATCTGATCGTCGGAAGTGCTGCCCTGATCCTCTTGTCGTCAGTGATATTGCGGTTTTCATCCAGCGGTACGTTGAAGTCGACCCTTACGAGGACCCTTTTGCCACGTACGTCTATGTCCTCGATTGTCTTCTTGTTGTATAACGCCATAAAATCCACCCTTTCGAACTTCGTTTCGCGGCTTTGTCTCCGCACCCGTCACAATCAAAAGGCCCGCCCTTTGACCACTCACTTGAGGTAAGGGCAAGAGCGGGCCCTGATCAGTTTGAATGATCATGCATTACTGCGCATCGACCTTTGCCATGTGCATGATGAGGTCGAGGACCTTGTTTGAATAGCCCCACTCATTGTCATACCATGCAACCAGCTTCACGAAATTGCTGTTGAGCGAGATGCCTGCTTTCGCGTCGAATATCGATGTGCGAGCATCGCCGATGAAGTCGGACGAAACGACATCATCTTCGGTATATCCGAGGATACCCTTGAGCTCGCCCTCAGAAGCCTTTTTGACTGCTGCCTTGATCTCGTCGTACGTGGCAGGCTTTTCGAGACGGCATGTGAGGTCGACGACTGATACGTCGATAGTCGGGACCCTGAATGCCATACCGGTCAGCTTGCCGTTGAGTTCAGGAATGACCTTGCCGACAGCCTTTGCAGCGCCGGTGGAAGAAGGGATGATATTGTGAGCCGCTGCACGTCCGCCTCTCCAGTCCTTCTTGGACGGTCCGTCAACGGTCTTCTGCGTTGCTGTGATCGAGTGTACTGTTGTCATGAGACCTTCAACTATGCCGAAGTTTTCATGGATGACCTTTGCCAGGGGTGCAAGGCAGTTGGTCGTGCAGGACGCATTGGATACGACATTCATATCCTTCGTGTACTTGTTGTGGTTGACACCCATTACGAACATCGGTGTGTTGTCTTTTGCCGGAGCAGTGATGACGACCTTCTTCGCACCGCCCTTGAAGTGGGCCGAAGCTTTTTCAGAGGTGGTGAATACACCGGTCGACTCGACTATGTATTCAGCGCCGCACTCGCTCCAGGGGATCTCATCGGGATTCATGGTGGCATAGACCGAGATCTTCCTGCCGTTTACGACCAGCTTGCCGTCCTCGGTATAGACCTCGCCCTTGAACTGGCCATGAACAGTGTCATATTTGAGCATGTATACCATGTAATCAAGATCGATGAACGGGTCATTTATCCCTCTGACCTCAACTTCAGGATTGTCGACCGCAGCTCTGAACACAAGACGTCCGATTCGTCCGAATCCGTTGATACCTATTTTTATTGCCATTTCCTCTTACCTCCTGTATGAAATTTAGTTATAGCTTTCCAAAATCAAAACTATTTTATATTATTTGATACAGTTTTTCAATACCTCGGGCCAAAAATAAACAAAATTTTAACAAAGTCCCGGGATGGGGTTTTTATGCACATCGAAGTCCATCAGCAGTCATCAATATGTTCTCCCGTATCGCACCTTAGTATGCACTCATATCCATTACCGTGCACATGGGCAATGCCGCTGCAGCAACAGGTCCGCACCGTCCGTACGGGGTACACGCCCGGGATACACGATGAACTTTTCTGCCAGTGTCACGGGGTGGTAGGAAAGCTTGGCTTTCCTCATCCCTTCGAAACCCAGGTCCTGTTCCCTGTTTATATAAGTGGTGCCGCTCCACTCGTTCTGCGCAAACTGCTGGTTTATGAAGGCGTAAAGCCCGTTTATCGAGCTTTTGGCCTTTTCTATGTGTATAACGGCGGTATCTTCGTTAAGCATCTCGCCAACCGTGAACGCTTCGAACCTGCCATCCACCCTGATCAGCGCTCCTTTGCACCCAAGGGTCCTGAAATGCCTCAGGATCTCGAGGTTGGCATAGCGCTCACAATAGTCGCCTTCCTGGCAGCTGCAGTCCCTGTCCCTGCACCATTCCTCCATGATCCTGACACATTCGTCCAGCAGCCCGCATTCCAGGGGCACATATTCATAAGTGTGTTCCCTCCGGAACCTGTTGATATGGTTGCGTTTGCCGTCGTATTTCTTCCCTTTCAGCTCGACCAGGTCCTTCGTCAGGTAAACGTAATCGCTGTTGTCCCTGTCAAACACGATGGAATCCTCGCCCTGTATCCTGTCCCTGAAATAGTCGAGCTCATCCCTGGTGATCCTGCCGAAACAAAGCTCCCAGCCCCTTTCGGCAAAGTAACTGCTGATCGCTTCGTATGCTTCTTCGAAGTTCCTCCCGTTCACTTCCCCCAGGGGCATCATCGCGAACGGCCGGCTTTTTGCCGGAGCCGCTATGACGCACAGAAGGTCCGATATTACGGCATACCTGAACCTGTAATAATATCTCCATGCAAAGAAATTCGTGAATGTCAGTTCGGATATCTTTGGCTTGTGTTTCTTTATATAGTGGTCGAACAGGTACTTACTGTTCAGTGTTATTTCTGAAAATTCCATGTCTGCATGCACTCCAGTCATCATTTCCGGCCATCGGTCAAAATCAGCCGGTCAAAGTCAATATACCCTTAACGGCGGTTCACGAAACGCTCCGTATGATGGAAACCACGAATCCGGCAGCTTTCACCATGTCGCTTATCGAAATGCATTCCTCGGTACTGTGCACTTTCTGCATGCCCGTGCTCACATCCACCGACTGGATGCCTTTCCCGTTGAAAATGTTCGTATCGCTCCCTCCGCCCGTCTCTTCGGTGACGAGTGGCACGCCGGCGTCTTCAGCTGCCTTCCTCAGGATATCCATGATCGGGGCATCATCCGGTATATTGAATGAAGGGTAGAGCCTCTCAGCCCGGAAATCGATTTTCCCGCCAAATTCAGCGGCAGCCTGCTCAAACCGCTCCCTCATATGCCGTGTCTGCTCCTCGAGTTTCCTCTCGTCGCGGCTCCTGGCCTCTCCCATGATCTCCACCCTGTCGCAGACGATGTTCGTCTCACGTCCGCCCTTTATGACACCGATATTTGCTGTGGTCTCATGGTCGATCCTTCCGAGCTTCATCCCGGAAATGGCCGAAGCCGCGATCCTGATGGCATCTACGCCCTTTTCGGGAGAAAGGCCTGCATGTGCCGACTTCCCTTCCACGGTCACGAATATCTTGTCCTGTGACGGCGCTTTTACGGCCACCGTGCCGATCGGGCCGTTGCTGTCCATAACGAAGCCGTATTTCGCATATATCCTGCTGTAATCCAGGTTTTTGGCTCCGTACAGGCCGCCTTCCTCGGCAACGGTGAAAACCACCTGGATATCTCCATGTTCGATCCCCTTTTCCTTTATGGTCCTGAGCGCTTCCAATATGCATACTATGCCGGAAACGTCATCTCCCCCGAGGACCGTCGAACCGTCGCTCCTTATCATGTCGCCGTCGACGACGGCCTTTTTGCCGGTGCCGGGTCCGACGGTGTCCATGTGCGCGGCGAACATTACCGCAGGCACATTTTTCGTCCCCTTCACGGTGCAGATGATGTTCCCCGCTTCACCGCCGATCCTTTTGCCGGCGTCATCCTCCCAGGGTTCGTATCCCATGGCTTTAAGCCTTGCCTTCAGCGCGTCGGCCATCCTGCGCTCCTTTTTCGACAGGCTGTCTATGCCCGTCAGTTCCAGGAACTCCTTTACCAACCTGTCCCTGTTTATCAATAGGATCACTCCATTCCTTTTACCTTATATTCACTACAGTCAGACTTCTTCGATTTTTTCAGCACCGGCCTGTTCAGCCGGTCTTCCGGGCTCCATACTGCCTCTCATCTGGAATCCCCTGAAACCATGTTGTCTCAGGACCTCGTACAATACTATTGCAACGGAGTTCGACAGATTAAGAGACCGAATCCCCGGTCTCATAGGTATCCTGATGCAATATTCCCTGTTGGCCTCAAGCAGGCTCTCCGGCAAGCCTGCCGTTTCTTTGCCGAACACGAGGAAGCAGTCCTCCGGGTAGTCGACCTCTGTATACGCCCTAGGCGCCCTGGTCGATGTATAGTAAAAAACATGGTCCGGGTATTTCCGCCTCAGTTCCTCGAAGCTGTCGCTGACGCTGACCAGTACCTTGTCCCAGTAGTCAAGGCCGGCCCTTTTGAGATGGCGGTCATCGATCGAAAAACCCAGGGGCTTCACCAGGTGCAGCCCTGCCCCGGTAGCCGCGCACGTCCTTGCGATATTCCCGGTATTCTGGGGTATCTCAGGTTCAACAAGCACTATATGTACAGGCAACTTTTACATCCCAGCTTTCATAGAAGTTGTATTTCATCCCGGTCATGAAGCCGCATGGAAAGCCGATCCGCGGAAAAGTCCCGCAAGCAGGTGTGTACACCTTCCGTGTCATAGACCGGCCATTATTTAATGATACCACAAATATAGCACATTTAATAACCTATTCAAACCACCGGCGCAGGTAAGCCATGTCGCGTTTTGTAATATACTGCCTGTAATTCTTGACATGGTTTTCCCATGCTGATATAATTCAACCAACAAACAAAGGACAGAAGTATCTCATCCGGAACTGGTGCGCCGCTGCGCATCGATTCAAAAAGAGAACAATGCCCGTCATCAAAACACAGTTCATTAAAAATGTATCTGTGTTTTTATATGATATTTTCGAACTTGATACTCGATTAAGTGTGAGGAGGTCAATTATGAGCAACACATCCTACAATCCCTATCTGACGGCCCAGGCCCAATTCGATAATGTTGCCAGACTGCTCGGATTGGACGAAGCCACAAGGGAACTCCTCCGTCAGCCTATGCGCGAATACCACTTCACCATCCCTGTACGCATGGATGACGGCACGGTCAGGATATTCAAGGGGTTCCGCATACAGCACAACGATGCCAGGGGCCCTGCCAAAGGCGGCATCAGGTTCCATCCCAACGAGACCGTAGATACCATCCGCGCCCTCTCCATGTGGATGACATGGAAATGCGCGGTCGTCGATATCCCGCTTGGCGGCGGCAAAGGCGGAATAATCTGTGATCCCAGGACCATGTCGGAACGCGAGCAGGAGCAGTTGTGCCGCGGCTATGTCCGCCAGCTGGCTCGCAACATGGGGCCAAACCTCGACGTGCCGGCGCCTGACGTCATGTCGAATGCAAAGCACATGCTCTGGATGCTGGACGAGTATGAGACCATCAGCGGCGGAAGATTCCCCGGGACCATCACGGGCAAGCCAGTCGGTATGGGAGGGTCCCTCGGCAGGACTGAAGCGACGGGGTTCGGCGTCATCTACGTCCTCCGCGAGGCGCTCAAAAAACTTGACATCAGGCCGGAAAACACTACGGCAAGCATCCAGGGATTCGGCAACGTCGCCCAGTATGCAGCGAAGATGTACACACAGCTCGGCGGCAGGATCATAGCCATCTCATGTTGGGACAACACCGACAGGAAGGCATATACATACCGCAGGACAGGCGGTATAGATGTCGAAGAGCTCGTATCGATCACGGACGCTTTCGGATCCATAAACAAGGACAAGGCAAGGGAACTTGGCTACGAGGTCCTGGACGGCGAAGCATGGATCGAACAGGACGTGGACATCCTCATCCCGGCGGCGCTCGAAAACCAGATCACTGCCAAAAACGTGGGCAAAATAAGCAAACAGGTGAAGATAATCGCAGAAGCTGCCAACGGGCCGACGACGACCGATGCCGACAAGGTCATAAACGAACGCGGCATATTCCTGATACCCGACTTCCTTGCAAATGCCGGCGGAGTGACATGCAGTTATTTCGAACAGGTCCAGTGCAACATGAACTACTTCTGGGACAAGGACGAAGTCCTTTCGAAGCTCGACAGGGTAATGACTTCTGCTTTCCACGCAGTATATGACGTATCCGCCGCAAGGAAGCTCAACATGCGCGACGCAGCATATGTCATCGCGATAGAACGCGTGGCCAAAGCAGTAAAGAGCCGCGGCTGGGCATGACATGCGAAAATTTCCTTTTGCCGCAGACGACATAAATGTGCGCTCCTTCGCAAAAAATAAGCACAGTCTGACATGATCAACTGCAGGGAGTGATGCACAGTGAACGGTAAAAGGACAGCAATCGTTATCATTATTGCCGGGGCAATGGCTTTGGCCGGGACCGTATCTCTTGCCGAAAAAGGTCCTGCGCCCCAGGCTCCCGCCCCGTTATCGGATAAGGCACCGGTGTCCCCGGTGACCAGGGAGCAGATAAGGGAGCGTATAAATGATGCCCTTGACAAGCTCGTCAGCGACAAGGTCATCACGAAGGAGCAGAAAGATGCCGTACTCGAGGCAATGGACAAAAGGCGGCAGTGCGTCGGGAAAGACACCAGGAAAGGTATCGGCAAAGACATCGGCAGAGAGAAAGACGGAAAGCCAGGCAAAAAGCACTTCAGATGCAAAAGGAAAGATGTGCTTGAAGGCCTGGTCAAAGAAGGCATGATCACCGAAGAACAGGCCGATGCCATTCGGAAGGCACTAAGATCCGTATTCGAAGAAATGAAAAAAGACATGAAAAAACCGGAACAGCCCCGGTAAGAGCTCCGGGAAAAACTCCGGGAATAAAACTCCGGACCACTTCAGGGTCCGGAGTTTTATGATATCTGCATCAAATCCCTAATGTCAGTAAAATCGGCGTCACATCCATATCCTGTAGTTGCCGCTCAAGGCAAGCATGGCAAATAAATACAGGCAGTTGTCATAATAGCGCCTGACACCGGTCCGGACAGGAGTATTCCACAGGTATTCGACACATTTTCGCCTGTTCTCGGTATCGTTTGCTGCCAGCGAGGCCATCGCATTGGTCGCCACCAGCCCGACAGGATGCAATGCCTTTTCCGGAAGCGGTGTACCGTCGATGGCATACATGCGGAAATCGGCATCTGCACCCATCGGCGCAAAAAACGCCTGGATTTTGTCGGCCAGGGTCCTCTGCCATTCATCCTTTCCGAACCATTCATAGTCCAGGCCGATATTGGCCGCGACCCGGTACGAATCACTGTAAAAGTGGTGATGGCCATATCCCCACGGCGCCCTGTGAGGCCTTCCGTCAAATTCAGAATACTCCGGCGCAAGCCCGGTCACAGGATGGCATGCCTTCCTGAGGAAACGCCTGCTGGCATCGGCCGCCTCCTTCCAGAACTCGCTGTCCTCCGGGTTCCCCATTAACGCAAACAGTTCATAGAAATGGGGCAGGTGATACGACGGGTCCGTATAAGGACTTTCAGGAATGAACTTGATAAGCTTGAGGTTCGGATCCCACATCGGATCCCCGATGCCGTCCTCTCCCTTATGGACGACTTCTCTCAGGATGTTCCTGGCCTGCCTGCTGTAGTCGAACGGTTCCGGCCCGTCTCCCCAGCGTTTCGACGCAAAAAGCAGGGCCATGGCGAAGTATTCCTCACCGTCCGGAGCAGGCCCCTGGGCTCTCCTGGTCCCGTCCGGGTTCAGCGACCATGCAAAATACCCTTTATACTTGCCGGAACGATGGAGCATGTATGTATATGTCCACTTCCAGATCCGGTCGAACTCTTCCTTTTTGTCCATCTGCACACACATCATCATGCCGTATGACATGCCTTCAGTACGCACATCGTTGTTGCCCGTATCCAGGATGTATCCCATGTCATCGTCGACAGGCCAGTAGATCCTGGTGTTCTCGTCCCCGTAGAACAGCTTGTTCCACGTGTCCTCCACCCTCCTTTGGATCTCTTCCTCGTCGTACCCGTACTCCCTGAATACGTTCCTGTACTTTCCCGTGTAGAATGCTCCTGTCATTTGCTCTATCCTCCTATCAGCAAAAATGGCCCATGCCGAAGCCTCTGCTTCTTCATGAGCACGATTTGGACGCCAAACACTAATCTTCCTCGGTGGATATATCAAGTTCGACCGTATCGTCGCCGACCAGCAGCGGGATGCAAATGGTCGTCATCCTTCCCTTGGTGATCTGCAGGTTCTCGCCCATCACCAGCGTCGGAGGTGTGATGTCTATTTGTATGCCCTTGTTATAAAGCAGCATCGCCGCATTTCCCATGATCATGTTGGCAAGTTCGGCAATGGCGCTTTTGGACATATCATCAAGTTCCGTAACGGGCATGCCCATCATCATGTTGGAAGCCAGCCTCATCGCGAATTCCTTGCGCATGGAAAAATTGGCCTGTCCGCGGATCTTGCCCGTCAGGCCTACCATTATCACGATGTCTTCGCTTCTGTATGGGGAGGTTTTGAGATAAACCTTGCCTAATTTCGCTTCCATCGAAGCTATCTGTTTGAATACAGTCTGACTTGCTTCGATAAACGGGTTGATGTACTCTACTTTCATTTATGGACCTCACATTACTGCTTTTTTTCGTACGGATGTAGGTATTATTCTATATGTGATGCCAAAATCCTTCCTTTCCGGACTTTTTTCGTTCTTCCCTGGCATTATTTTGCATGCTCTGAAGTATTTATAAAAGCCGTGTTGTTATATATATCACCGATCCGGGCAATGTAAACATCGGATCATCAAATTTTATCAGGTTTTCGCCCTGGGTTTTACCGCCAGTGCCGCCAGGAACGAGAAGAAAACTGCGGCAGCGATACCCGCGGCAGTAGCCCTGATGCCGCCTGTGAACGCGCCAAGCAGGCCATACTTATCCACATCCCTGAACGCACCTTTGGCAAGATTGTACCCGAAACCTGTCAACGGGATCGTGGCACCGGCACCGCCCACCTCCACTATTTTTTCATACACGCCCAGCCCTGTCAGCACGACTCCGAGCGATACGAACAGGACCAGTATCCTTGCCGGCGTCAGCTTCGTCTTGTCGATGAGCACCTGTCCCACCGCGCAGATGAGTCCGCCTGCCACGAACGCATTTATATACTGGATGATCGTTTCCCGCATCACTGAGTTCCTCCTTTTGAATTTTCGATCGCGACTGCGTGTGCGATGCATGGGATCGTCTCTCCCTGCTGGACACTCGTCGGGCTGAGCAGTGCTCCCGTGGGCACAAAAAGGATCCTTTCGAGCTTTCCTTTTTTCATCCTGTCATGCAGGTAACCGGCAAAGACCGTTGCAGCACATCCGCAGCCGCTTCCTCCCGCATGCACGTCCTGCTTCATGTCATAGATCATTAGCCCGCAATCGTTCAGAAGACTGCCTATGTGTATGCCGTTCGAAGACAGGATGTCTTCGAGTATGTGCTTCCCGACCATGCCCAGGTCGCCTGTCACGACCATGTCGTAATAGTCATGGGGCAGGCCTGTATCCTGGAAATGGGCAAAGATGGTGTCAGCAGCGGCCGGCGCCATCGCGGCTCCCATGTTGTTCTGGTCTTTTATGCCCATGTCCACTATCTTGCCGGTCGTGATCCTTGTGATGTACGGCCCGTCTCCTTCCGCCGACAGGATGATGCCGCCCGAGCCCGTTACAGTCCACTGCGCAGTGGGCGGCCTCTGTGATCCAAGCTCCAGCGGAAACCTGAATTGCTTTTCGGCGGAGCAGAAATGGCTCGACGTAAGGCAGGCCACGTTGAAGGCAAATCCTCCGTCTATCAGCATTGCCCCGATCTGCATGGCCTCTCCTATGGTCGAACATGCCCCGTATACCCCGAAAAAGGGCACGTTGGACTCACGGATGCCGAAGTTGGCGGCAATGCACTGGTTCAGAAGGTCGCCTGCTATGACGAAGTCCAGCGCATCCATCGGCAGCGACGCCTTTGCGATGACCTTCGAGAGCACTTCCCTCATGAACTTGCTTTCTGCTTTCTCCCAGCTTTTTTCTCCCCAGAATTCGTCATCCACTGTCTGGTCGAAATAACCTGCGAGCGGCCCTTTCCCCTCCTTGGGTCCTACGATGGACGCCGTCGCGTTTATCGACGGAGGGTGCTGCATCTGGAAAGTCTGTCTTCCCGTTTTTTTCTCGATCATGCATCCTACTCCTTTGCATTTTCAGGATTTCAGCAGGAAACGGATGATCCCGACGATGATCGACACCGATATGCCGTATACCAGGACAGGTCCCGCTACCAGGAACATCCTTGCGCCTATCCCGAGAACGTATCCTTCGGATTTGTACTCAATGGCAGGCGACGCTATGGAATTCGCAAACCCCGTGATCGGCACTATCGAACCGGCACCTGCGAACCTGCCCAGGTCATCGTAAAGGTTCAGCGCTGTCAGCGTGACTCCAAGAAGTATCATCACTATTGACGTGACCGAGCCGGCAGTTTCCTGGTTGAGTCCCATGTTTTTGAAAGAATTCAGGAAAAACTGTCCTATCACGCAGATGACACCGCCGACCATGAATGCCCTCAGCGTGTTCCTCAGGGTCCTGGAATTCGGGGACACCTTGTCCACATACTTTCTGTACTCATCCCTGGTCATAACCTGCTGCACGGGCTGTCTCCCCCTTCAGCCATTTTCATTACGAAGACCCCGTTCGACGGGATCCTGCTGCTCCTGGCCGAGATCATGAACCAGATCACGGCTGCCAGGATCAGCATGAAAACGATCGCGAAAAGCAACTTGTACCTGTTCAGAATGACAAGCATGAAAAACACTCCGATTGTCCGATTTTTATTTTTATTATTGGAACATTCGAAAAAAGTATGCGCAGAAATTCAGCACCGGCTGTGATGGATGCAGGATGATCCCGCATTCGTCATGGATGGGGCAGTGTCAGTTGACGCTTATGCGGTTCCGGATATCCTCAAGGATCTTTTTCTCGATCCTGGAGACCTGTACCTGTGAAATCCCAAGCATCCTTGCTATCTGGACCTGCGTCTTCTCCTTGAAATACCTGAGAATTATGATCTGCTTCTCCCTTGGCTTCAGTGTATCCATAACTTCCCTGAGCGCGATCCTGTCAATGATGTCGGTTTCATCGCTGCAGCCGTTGTCGTTGATCCTGTCGATAAGCAGCAGCGATGAACTGTCCCCCTCGTTTATCGGGGTGAACAGGGATTCCGGCGAATGCCCTGCTTCGATGGCCATCACGATCTCATCCATCGGTATATCGAGGTGCTGGGCCAGTTCGCTTACGGTAGGTTCCCTTCCGAGCTCCTTGGCCAGTATATCTTTTGCGATCCGCACCCTGTTGGATACTTCCTTCAGCGACCTGCTCACCTTGATGATGCCGTCATCCCTGAGGAACCGCTTTATCTCGCCTATGATCATGGGCACGGCATACGTGGAGAACCTGACATCGTATGACGTATCGAACTTGTTTATCGCCTTTATGAGGCCGATACATCCTATCTGGAACAGGTCCTCGGTCTCATGCCCCCTGTTCTGGAACCTGCGCACGATGCTCCACACAAGGCCTATGTTGTTTTCGACAAGCATGCTCTGGGCAAGCCTGTCGCCCTCCTTGGCCAGCATGATGAGCTCCGTCGTGTCCTTGTCCCTGTATGTTTCCCTGTCGTTATATGTATCCTCAGACATATACCCGCACTATCCCCCGACTGATCATCATTTGTACAGGCATTATGTATACCTCGAACATTTAATAACATTATTGCCATATTATAACTGTTTCATGCAAAAAAAATTAAATAATGGCCGGATCCTTCCGGGCAGAAAATGCCCCTGTCATTTTTCCTGCTTTTTCCGCGGCCTTTCCGCAGAACTGAAAGTTTTGTAAAGAGTGACCGTCGTTCCCTCTCCAGGCTTCGACCTGACCTTCACCCTGTCCATGAAGCTTTCCATTACGGTAAATCCCATGCCGGACCGTTCCATTTCCGGTTTTGAAGTGTACAGCGGCTGCATGGCCAATTCGATGTCCTCTATGCCCTTGCCCTCGTCCGATATCTCTATCTCGACGCTTCTTTCATACAGCCGGCATACCATCCTTATGGTGCCGGTCTCATCCTCGTATCCGTGTATTATCGCATTCGTAACGGCTTCAGACACCGCAGTCCGCACATCCGCAAGTTCCTCGATGGTAGGATCGAGCTGCGACACGAAAGCGGCTGCCACTACCCTTGCGAATGCCTCATTGCTTGATTTGCTCAAAAACTCAAGTTTCATCTCGTTAACAGGCTGCATGCGATTTTCTCCCCTTCAGATTCACTTGGACAAATAACACACGGCCGCGGTATCCGGCCTTCGCCGGAACGTAAGGCCGTCATGCGCCGGAAAGCGCCCTGAGGGCGTCATTCAGTTCACTGTATACCGGCATGAGCTTCAGTACGCCCGATATCTCAAGTATTTTGCGGATCCTGCCGTTACTGCATATGATCGCAGCCTTCCCCCCGAGTTTCCTGATGTTCGCATACCTTCCCACCAGGACGCCGATACCGGAACTGTCCATGAAACTCAGGCCCGTCAGGTCGAATATCACGTCCCTCGTAGTTGCCTTGATCACTTCCCTTTCGATCTTGTTGCGGACATATTCGGCAAAGTGGTGGTCGAGTTCGCCGGAAAAAGCTGCGATAAGGGTGGATCCCCTGTTAGTGAACTTTATATCCAATACCATCCCTCCGAAAATTCCTTTGCGTTACTGTATTATTCTTTACGTGCCAGGAATTTCCTTCATAGAAAAATGGCAATATTTGTAATGTGGCCGGGATTTTTATTACATATTACGACAGCTTTCAGTCCGCTTCACCGGTCTTCCTGTCTTTCTGCCCGGGCGGTCCGCCCCTGTGTTTTTCAGCTATCCTGTCGAGCTTCCTCAGCCTGTGGTTGACGCCGGACTTCCCAAGCGGGGGATTGAGCATCTGGCCAAGTTCCGTCAGGCTCAGGTCCTTGTGTTCCAGCCTGAGTTCCGCGATTTCGCGCAGGCTGGGCGGCAGCTTGTCCAAACCGATGTTGTCCGCGATATACAGGATGTTTTCCACCTGCCTGACCGATGCATTCACGGTCTTTCCAAGGTTGGCCGTCTCGCAGTTCACGATCCTGTTCACGTTGTTGCGCATTCCCTTGAGGATCCGCACATTCTCCAGTTCCAGCAAGGCTTTGTGGGCCCCGATGACATTCAGGAAGTCCACTATGTTTTCGCCTTCCTTGAGGTATGTCACATAGCTTCCCTTGCGGATGATGGTCCTGCTGTTCAGTCCGTAAAAGCCCATCAGGCGCCTGAGTTCGTCGGCCTGTTCGCTTGTCCTGGACGTCAGCTCAAGATGGTAGGTTTTTTCAGGATCGCTTATGGAACCGCCTGCAAGGAACGCTCCGCGCAGGAAAGCCTTTACACAGCAAGCCTGCTCCCGGTCGATCTTCCGGACCGGCGCCAGTTCGTACCGGCCGCCTTCCGCCACGACGGCAATGCCGGTCTTCTCCAGGAGGATGCCGGAACCCGACGCTGAAGTCATGAAAAGCATATATGTTGCGTGCTTTTTGAGTTTCGTGCTCTTGCGGATCGTCACTTCCGGGATGATGCCGCAATATTTCCGTATGCTCCTGTATATCCAGCGGGCAAACGCCGCATTCTCAGTAGTGATCCTTATGTTGAAGCCGCCTGCCGGCGCCGGCGCTGCTGCGCCGTTCAGCCACACGACTGCGGCAAGCTCGGACAGCACGCAGCACTCGTCCATGTTTTCCAATCGGCACAGTTCACTTTTGACCGATGATGAAAATGACATATGCATCACCTCGATTTTTTCCGCAAGGCCGGCCTGCGCCTGCCGGCCGGCCCTGAGTCAGTGTCTTACGGATCCGGCACATGCCTGACATATGCCCGGAGGACCTCCGCCACGCTCCATGCCTGTGCGAAACAGCCCCTGGGCATGTGAGGTTCATCGCCGTCGAATATCTCGGAAATGCTCCCAAGGCAGGCATAGTACATATGATCCATGAAAGGCTCGATGAACCTCCGCGGCATTTCTGCATAGGCAGGTTCCCTGCCGAAGGTCCTGGCGAAAGCCGTTATGAAATGGCCGATCAGCCACGGCCACACGGTTCCCTGGTGGTAAGCCGAATCCCTCCGGAACATGTCGCCGATGTAGCGGCCCCTGTATCCTTCCGAATCCCGGGAAAGGGTCCTGAGGCCATATGGAGTGTATAGGTCCTTCCAGACCTTTGCCACCACCATCCGTGCCATATCCCCGTCTATGACCGGGTAGGACAGGCTCACCGCCAGCACCTGGTTCGGCCTGACCCTCCTGTCCTTTTCATCGCCGTTTACAACGTCGTACAGGCACCTGTCCTCTTCATTCCAGAATACCCTGGCAAAGCTCTCCTTCACTCCGTCCGCGATCCGCCCGTACCTGCCGGCGTCGTACCCAAGCAGTAAGGATATGTGCTCCATCACCTTCAGCGCATTATACCACAGTGCGTTTATTTCCACGGCTTTCCCGTGCCTCGGCGTAAAAACCGTGTCACCTGCCTTCGCATCCATCCATGTAAGCTGTGTGTCGCTGCTGCCAGCGGTTATCAGCATGTCTTCGTCCATGCGGATGCCATGGAGCGTTCCGTTGATGTAACTGTCGATCACCTGCAGCATAGAATCGTACAATATTTCCTTAACCAGCGCGGTATCGCCGGTTTTTCCGACGTATGCCCCGATCGCCTCGAAATACCACAATGCCGCGTCGACCGTATTGTATCCCGGCTCACCGCCTTCGTCGGGGAACATGTTGGGTACAAGGCCGTACCTGACATACCTGCTCCAGGCCGCAAGGATATCGGCCGCGTCGTCGTACCTGCCAGTCTCCAGCGTCAGTCCCGGCAGCGAAATCATCGTGTCCCTGCCCCAGTCTGTGAACCAGGGGTACCCGGCAATGATGGTCTTTGAACCGGTGGAGCGCCTGTTTACGATAAAGTGGTCCGCGCTCCTGACCAGCATCCGGTGGAAATCGTTCCTGCAGCCTGCGGTGAGCGCCATGATCCTCTTCTTCTCATCCTCCATGGCAGATTTCCCGTAGTGCGGGTCCATGTATCCGCCTGCCTTCCAGGTTCGGTTTGCCAGGACATCAGGCCCGTCCTGGCAAACGGTGCATACGAAGTAAAAGTCGGCTACGCTGCCGGCTTTTGCGGCTATCCTGAAAATACCGGGTATGTAATGGTCTTCGAAAGCATTGAGTCCCCTTTCGTTCTCCACCGGGTAATACATGCCTTCGAACCAGCAGTTTTCAAGCGCTTCGTAACTGCTGCCGGAACATCCGACCAGTATCCCCAGGTCCAGGTCATAGGGCCGTATGACCGTATGGCTGGTCCCGGGCTCCTGGGCAAACCTCATGTATGCTTTTGACGAATCGCCGTGATAATCCCTGAAATTCACCAATGGGACTACCCTTATCTCGACATCGTCGCTGCCGGTAATTGTCCGGTAACGGATCACCGCTGTGTTTTCTCCATAGACCAGCGAAATGGTCTTTTCCACCAGGATATCCCCTGAAACATAAGTAAAGGCAGGCAGCGGATCCAGTTCGAAGCTTGACTGCAGCAGGTATCCCGTATTTATGTAATTCCCTGTGGAAAATGAAGACAGGCTGTATTCCCGCCCGTTCACAACGATCGTCTCATGCAGTTGGGACAATACCAGGCGCCTCTCTGTAGGAGGCTCAAGCGACGCGACCAGCAGCCCGTGGTACCTGCGGATGTTGGCTCCGATGACCGTCGAAGAGGAAAATCCGCCGATGCCGTTGGTAAGGAGCCATTCACGGCCGATACCGCTTTCAAAGCTGCTCCATTCAGATTTTCCAAACCTCATCAGCCCACCCCCCTCCTATCGTTCCATCCCACGACGCAGTGCCTCAGCATACGATCCAGCGGCGCGATCTGTGCCAGGAAGATACTCCGGCACGGTCCCGCCGGGCGCGGTCCGGCTGTACACCGTTCGGCAGCGCGCAGTTCAACGCCTCTTAAGTGCTATATCTTCAAGGGCGGCCTTGATCACGGCTTCTGCAAGCTTGTGAGGATCATGCCTCACAAGGTTGTTCTTAAGCGACGCGTAATCTCCTTCGATGATCTTTACGCCCGCACTCTCCAGCGCCCCGCGGTCTATGACCACCTGGTCGGCTCCGTCGTTCCTGTATTTTTCCCTGATGTCGTCGGGGATAAACGAATTGTTGACGACGCACAGGTCGATGATGCCCTCGCACGAATGATCCACCAGTGCCTTTATGTGATCGGAAACGGTGTATCCCTCCGTCTCCGACGGCTGCGTCATCACGTTGCACACATATATCTTGAGAGCACCGCTGTTTTTGATGGCGGTACAGATGCCCCTGACCAGCAGGTTCGGAAGGATGCTTGTATAAAGGCTTCCGGGTCCGAGCACTATCACGTCCGCCTGGTCTATGGCCTCGATCACGTCATCAAGCGGCGCCACTTCAGCTGGATCAAGGTATACCCTTTTTATCCTGCACTTGTTGAATTGCCTGTGCTGCCCGATGCGCGACTCGCCGCAGACTATTGTGCCGTCTTCGAGTTCCGCGCACAGCGTCACGTTTTCCAGTGTAACGGGCAGGACCCTGCCGGTGACCGCAAGGACGTCGCTCATCCTCCTGACCGCTTCCACGAAGCTTGAAGAGATGCCGTCCATGGCTGCAAGGAACAGGTTCCCGAAGCTCTGGCCTTTCAGGTTGCCTTCCTTGAACCTGTACTGCAGGAGCTGTTCCATGAGCGGTTCCGTGTCGGCCAGTGCAAGTATGCAGTTCCGTATGTCGCCCGGGGGCAGCATGCCCAGTTCCTGCCTCAGAACGCCCGAACCGCCGCCGTCGTCGGCCACGGTGACGACAGCAGTGATGTTCGATGTGAATGCCTTAAGACCCCGCAGCATCGTGGAAAGGCCGGTACCTCCCCCGATGGCGACTACTTTGGGTCCTTTCATGAGCAGTTCCTGCCGGGGATCTTTTTCAGCAGTTTTCCGCAGGCCAATGCCCTGCCGGGGATTCCTGCCGAATATGCTTCCCGTGGTTTCCCCGAACTTCATCTGCCACCACTCCTGCCGTCCTTTTCGATATCCCTGTGTTCGATGACTACCCTGTGTTTTTTCTCCTCCAGGTTTTTCACCAGTTCATCGGCGATCACCACCGAGCGGTGCCGCCCGCCAGTGCAGCCGATGCCTATCACCAGTTGGGATTTTCCTTCCTTCACATAGTTTGGGATCAGGAAATCCAGCAGATCGTACAGTTTTTCATTGAAAATCTTCGTCTCCGGCATCCCGAGCACATAATCACGGACATCCTCGTGTTTGCCGGTGTGCTTTTTCATGGATTCTATATAATATGGGTTCGGGATGAACCTGACATCGAATACCAGGTCGCATTCGATCGGAATGCCGTACTTGAACCCAAAGGAAATTATGTTTATGATCAGCCCGCCGAATTCCTCGCTGTCGACTATGATCCCCGTGATAGCTTCCTTCAGCTGCTTAGGCGTCAGGTTGGAAGTGTCTATCACATAATCAGCCCGGTTCTTTATTTTTTCCAGGACCTTCCTTTCTTCCGCGATCGCCTTTTTCAGGCTGCCCTCGCGGTCGAGGGGATGTGACCGCCTGGACTCCTTGTACCGCTTGATGACGACGTTGTCGGAAGCTTCCATGAAAAGTATCTCGTAGGTGTGTCCGTCCTTCGAAAGGGAATCCAGAGCCGGGAAAAGGTCATTGAGCAGCTCCCCGCCGCGTATGTCGATGACCACCGCTATCTTGTCCATTTTCCTGTAGCTTTGGGAACATATCTCCGCTATTTTCGGTATAAGCAGCGGCGGGAGATTGTCTATGCAGAAAAACCCCGCATCTTCAAGGTAGTTGGCCACAAGGCTCTTGCCTGCCCCCGATATCCCTGTTATTACGATAAATCTCATCTGTGTACCTCTCCGTTTCGTCCCGCCTGCGTCTGTCTGTTCCATGCTGCCGGCGGATCATTTCATGTATTTTACTTCATACCTGCTGTGCCCGTTTCCGCCCATCATGGTCGCCGTTGCTGCCGTCCGGCCTTGCCCGGCTTGGATTTACCAG
>DGEQ01000139.1:24654-28152 GCA_002386045.1 Hungateiclostridiaceae bacterium UBA3922
CCAGTGTCCGGCCTTGCCCGGCCCGGATCTGCCAGGGGCCCGCCGAGCCTCGGTGCAGGTCCCTGCTGTTCCTTAATCCTCGCCGACTATCTTCACTTCTGTCTCGAGCATTACGCCAAACTTTTTTGAGACAGTTACCCTGATATGCTCTATCAGCGATATGACATCGCTGGCCGTCGCGTTCCCCGTATTGACGATGAAGCCGCAGTGCAGCGTGGAAACTTCCGCGCCTCCGATCCGAAAGCCCCTGAGGCCGCAATCCTGTACCAGTTTCCCGGCGTAATAGCCTTCCGGCCTCTTGAAAATGCTCCCGGCGCTGGGCATATCCAGCGGTTGCTTCTCGCGCCTCCTGGCATTGAAGTCGTACATCTTTTCCTTTATCTCTTTTTTTTCGCCATTCCTGAGCCTGATGACGGTCCGGAGCACCGTCCCGCCGTCAGTCTGGATGAAGCTGGAGCGCTTCCCGAACCTGTGCTGCTCGTTCTCTAGCCAGCAAATACTGCCGTCAGGGCGCAAATACTCGGTCCGGCTCACCACCATCGACATTTCCCCGTCGTATGCACCCGCATTCATCGTGACAGCACCGCCAAGGGTACCGGGGATGCCCTCGGCGAATTCAAGCCCGGTCAGACCATGCGCGAGCGCTATCCGGGAAAGCCCGGATATGAGTATGCCTGCCTCCGCGCTTATCACTTCGCCGGTCACCTCGTATCCGCTGACATTGTCGGCCAGCTGGATCACAACTGCCCGGATGCCTCCGTCCCTCACTATGAGGTTTGTGCCGTTGCCGATGACGATTGCCGGTATGCCGTTCTCCCTGCAGGCATTTATGACATCGACGGCACCTGTTATGCTTTCTGGCCTGACGAATACGTCGGCAGGCCCGCCTATCCTGAACGACGTATGCCGCGACATGGGCTCGTCGATGACGACGGCGCCGCTGCCGGGTATCTGCCTTATCAGTTCCGCTGCCTTATACTTATCCAACCCTGGCTCTCCTTCATCTATTCGTCTTTGAAACGTTTTGGCATGCTTTCCGCGACGCTCCTGTTATCAAATACTCCTCTATATTGGATGCTTCTGTATGTCAAATCTTCTGTATATTGGATCGCTCCGCGTATTGAGCTCATCCGCGTCGAGTTCTTCCGCATATTGAGATCTTCCGCATATCGTATGATCCTGCACAAACTCCAAAAGCATGCGGCCGGCTCAAAGCGCCTGTGCCTGTTTCGCTTTCAACGCCGACACTGCCGCTTTCCTGGCGGCTTTCCTCCTGCTGACGAAATCCTCGACCTTTTCCAGGGATGTGCACAGCACAAGTTCTTCGGGCATCTGTCCCTCTTCGAGGATCTCGAGCACCTTGCTGAATTTCCCTATATCATAACATATATGAGCATCGGTGCCACAAGTGACACTTACGCCATATTTCCTGCATTTCCTTACGAATTCGAGGCAGTTCTCAAAAGAACCCTTCCTCACCCTGAACGAACCATTGTTGATTTCTATCAGTTTTCCATATTCCTGCGCGGCCTTCACGACCCGGTCGATGTCGACCTGGAACACCGGGTTCCCCGGATGGGCGACTGCATCGACGAATGGATTCTTAAGCGCGTTTATCATGCCCTCCGTGTTCTCCTCGATGCTGCCGGGCGTGATCACGATATCGTGGTAGCTTGCTATCACGAATTCCAGCCTCGAAAGTATTTTATCCGGGATGTCGAGGGTCCCCGAAAAGTCCATTATGTCGGTCTCGGCTCCCCTGAATATCCTCACACCGTCAATATATTCCGGTATCACGCCGAGATTCATGAAATGCACTTCGGTGGAAGCACCCCTCAGCGCCGGCCCGTGATCGGTCATAGCAATGGCTTCCATCCCGTTGATCTTCGCATGAGCGGCATTCTCCGTGATCGTACTGTATGCATGCCCGCTTGAGATCGTGTGTGTATGGGTGTCTGCGACCAGTTTCAAAACGTGATTCCTCCTGCTTTCCGATGTACTGTGTATGCTGATGCGATAAATTGTGTGGGCTTATGCGACTGAAACCGGTATGGGCCCGGTCGGTCCTCCAGGTTTTCAGTCGTCAAATTTGAAAAAACGCTCGCTCAAAAACTTCGCCGCATTGTATCCCATCTTCTTCTGCCTGTGGTTCATCGCCGCCACCTCCACAATGATGGCAAGGTTCCTGCCCGGCCGGACCGGTATGACCAGGGACGGCACGGAAATGCCGAGGATATCGGTGTAATGGTCCTCCAGTCCCAGGCGGTCGTACATCTTGCCCTCTTTCCAGAGTTCCAGCTTTATGACGAGGTTGATGTTCTCCTGCATCTTGACCGCGCCCATGCCGAACAGGTGCTTCACATCGACTATCCCTATGCCTCGTATCTCTATCAGGTGCCTTATATTTTCAGGCGCCGCGCCGAGCAGCGTGGTGTCCGAAACTCTCCTGATCTCTACCAGGTCGTCGGCTATGAGCCTGTGCCCCCTTTTCACGAGTTCAAGTGCAGTCTCGCTCTTGCCTACGCCGCTTTCGCCAAGGATCAGTATCCCTTCTCCGTACACCTCGACGAGGACGCCGTGCATGGAGATACGCGGGGCCAGCATCACGTTGAGGTAGCGGATGAGCCCGCTCATGAACCTGGACGTGATGTCCTTCGTCTTCAGGATCGGTATCGAGTATTTTTCGGCAGCTTCCACCATTTCCGGGAACGGCTCCTGGTCCCTTGCGATGACCAGGCATGGGAAACCGGTGCGAAAATAGTCGTCCAGCCTCTTTTTGCGCTCCTGGGGCGACAGGCTTGCAAGGTAGGTCATCTCAACCTTGCCTATGATCTGGATCCTGTCAGTGCCGAAATACTCCATGTAGCCCGAAAGCTGAAGGCCTGGCCTGTTCACGTCGGATGTGGTGATCTCTACGTCGCCTGCCGTCTCTTTCATGCAGACGGGCTCCAGGTGGAATTCTTCCATCAGCGTCTTGAGCTTAACAGTAAACATCCGCCGCCCTCCGTGACAAACTTGATACTTGGCATGATATGTACCTGGAATGCCCGGCACATGATATGCGCACATGGGGTGCCCGGTACATGGGATGCCCGTTTTTGCACGATGCCGTAAACAGGCACCGGCTGTTCATCTAAATATATACCAACATGATTATATACCAAGACGGCGGAATTTACGAGAGCAATGTGACGCGCGCCGCCACCGGCCGTGTCTGAAAGCATTGCCTGCTTCAGTTATGTGCCGCTTCCCGTTTTTCTGTTTCCAGGCATCAAATGCCCTCCTCACTTTACATATTCACAGATATCATCGTTTTATGTAACCTCTCAACCGGTAAGGAAATGCTTTCTATTACAGTAGTTGGATTTTTGTACACCCTGGGTCTTATTTCCCCGGGAAATAATAGCTTGCGGCTGACTGCTGTATCCGGCAAACTGCTGCTTGCAGCAACTGCTATTTGCGGTTGGCTGCTGCGGCTAAGCGCTGCTTGGGGCTGAC
>DGEQ01000139.1:28293-40117 GCA_002386045.1 Hungateiclostridiaceae bacterium UBA3922
CGCTGCTTGGGGCTGACTGCTGTATGCGGCTGGCTGGCTGGCCGGCAGGGAGTTCGCGCGCATGCCGCGCATACCATAAAAAAAGCCCTCTGCCTACACGGCAGAAGGCTATTCGCCCCGCAGAGGGTCATTCATTCAACAGGATACTTTCATCCGGCAGAGGGCCATTCATCCGGCTAAATACTTTCATACAGCAGAATTACTTCCATCCTGTCCGGCCCGGTTATTTTTCTGCCATGTACCTTTCCTTGTAACGGTGCGCCTGCTCGAGCATCATGTCCTTGACCTTCATGAGCCTCGTCAGGTTGCCCCTCTCGTTCTCATCGAGCTTCATGACGATATACTTTATCGTCTCCTCGAGGTTCGGTATCAGGACATGCTCGAGAGCATTGACCCTGCGTCTCGTTTTTTCTATCTCATCCGCCAGCAGCTGCGCCGATTTCTCAAGCTCCGCCAGTTTCAGGAGCGTCGGCGCAAGCTCTGAAAGCGTCGCTATCGCAGCATCCAGTTCGCCCGACGTATTCGCGAAGCCGTAGGGATATATGTCCGATTCGTCGTCAGATTCCGCATGGAACTCCAGTACCGGGACATCGACACTCATGATGTTCCTTGTCGACGCTTTCAGTTCGACCTTCTGTTTCGGGAACATGAGCGCCTCTTCGAGGACCTCCGCGTTCATCTCGGCCCTGGCAAGGACAAAGCGCGAATGGACCTGCATGAGCTTTTGCTCGGCTTCCTCCCTGAGGGCCTTGTTCTCCCTGACTATCTCAAGGAACTTTTTCATCAGTTCGTCGCGCTTGTCCTTGAGCAGCTTGTGTCCCCTTCTTGCGGTATTGAGCCTTTTTTTCAACCCGGTCAGCACCATGCGGGTTGGGTTGACATTCAGTCTTGCCATCTCGATTGCTCTCCTGACTCATTTTATTCCCGGGCTTTTGCCGGGCATCACTCCCCGTACTTCTTTTCAGGCAGGTACTTGTCGATGTACTCCTGCTTGATGCGCTTCAGTTCACCGACAGGCAGTATCGAAAGCAGTTTCCATCCGAGATCGAGCGTTTCCGTGATGGACCTGTCGGTCTCATATCCCTGGGAAACATATTCCGATTCGAATGCATCCGCGAATTTGGCGTAAAGCTTGTCGACATCGGTCAGCGCCGCATCTCCGAGGATGACCGCGAGCTCCTTGGCTTCCTTGCCCCTGGCATAAGCCGCGAAAAGCTGGTTCATGGTGTTGGCGTGGTCCTCCCTGGTCTTGCCTTCGCCTATACCCTTGTCCTTCAGTCGCGACAGCGATGGGAGCACGTCTATGGGAGGAGTTATGCCCTTCTTGTGCAGTTCACGGCTCAGTATTATCTGACCCTCGGTAATGTACCCGGTCAGGTCCGGTATCGGGTGGGTCTTGTCGTCCTCGGGCATCGTGAGTATCGGTATCAGCGTTATGCTGCCCGCATAGCCCTTTTTGCGCCCCGCGCGCTCATAGATCGTCGCCAGGTCAGTGTAAAGGTAGCCCGGGTATCCGCGGCGGCCCGGCACTTCCTTGCGGGCTGCCGAAACTTCTCGCAGCGCTTCGGCGTAGTTGGTTATGTCGGTGAGTATGACGAGCACGTGCATGCCCTTGTCGAATGCCAGGTATTCCGCTGCCGACAGGGCCATGCGCGGCGTGGATATACGCTCGATGGCCGGGTCGTTGGCCAGGTTCATGAACAGAACGGTCCTGTCTATGGCGCCTGTCCTTTTGAAATCGTTTATGAAAAAGTCGGCTTCCTCGAAAGTGATGCCTATTGCCCCGAACACGACGGCAAAGTTGCTCTCTTCTCCCAGGACCTTCGCCTGGCGTGCTATCTGAGCCGCAAGCTGCGAATGCGGCAGACCGGAGCCTGAGAATATGGGAAGCTTCTGTCCGCGGACCAGCGTGTTGAGGCCATCTATGGCTGAAATACCCGTCTGTATGAACTCCGAGGGATAGTCGCGGGCTGCCGGGTTCATCGGCACGCCGTTGATGTCGACCCTTGCCTCGGCGATCAATTCAGGTCCTCCGTCTATCGGCCTGCCGAGGCCGTCAAACACGCGCCCCAGCATATCCATCGAGACGGGCAGTTCCATGCCGCGTCCCAAAAAGCGCACCTTGCCCGTGGAAAGGTTGATCCCGACGGCACTCTCGAAAAGCTGTACCAGCGCATTGGACCCGTCGACTTCAAGGACCTTGCACCTGCGGATCTCGCCATTGCTCAGTTCTATCTCGCCGAGTTCGTTGTAGGTGACGCCTTCCACGTTCTGCACCAGCATCAGCGGACCGGCGACCTCGGCTATGGAACGGTATTCCTTCAGCATGGTCACTCACCCTCCTTTGAAAGCAGCGCATCCATCTGGCTGGACAGTTCCTGTCCGATGATGCCGTATTCCTTATCTATCATATCCTGGGGCACATATTTGGCACGCCCGATCTTTTCCCTTACAGGCAGTCCGAAGATATCCTTCAGGTCCACCCCTTTGGCCACCGCTTCCTGTGCCCTGTGATAGTAATCCAGTATCAGCCTGAGCATCCTGTACTGCTTCTTCAGGTCTGCGTAAGTATCGACTTCATGGAACGCATCCTGGTGGAGATAGTCCTCGCGCAGCGACCTTGCCACCTCGAGCGTCACCCTTTCCCTGGGCGAGAGAGAATCGATACCTACGAGCCTCACTATCTCCTCCAGTTCCGCTTCTTCCTGGAGGATCCTCATCATTTCGGTCCTGCATTCGTTGAAATCCCTGGAAATATTTTTCGAATACCAGTCCGCCATCCTGTCCACGTAGAGCGAATAGCTCGTAAGCCAGTTGATGGCGGGGAAGTGTCTCCTGTACGCGAGGTTGGCGTCCAGTCCCCAGAACACCTTCACTATGCGTAATGTCGCCTGGGTGACCGGTTCCGAAAGGTCTCCGCCGGGAGGAGAAACAGCGCCGATTGCCGAAAGCGAGCCTGTGCGCTCCCCAGAGCCCAGCGTCACGACTCTGCCTGCCCGCTCATAGAACTGTGCGAGACGCGAAGACAGGTACGCCGGGTATCCTTCTTCACCGGGCATCTCTTCAAGCCTGCCGGACATTTCACGCAGTGCTTCGGCCCAGCGTGACGTGGAATCCGCAAGCAGGGCCACCGAGTATCCCATATCGCGGAAATACTCGGCTATCGTGATGCCCGTGTAGATAGAGGCTTCACGTGCCGCCACCGGCATGTCCGACGTATTGGCTATCAGTACGGTCCTTTTCATGAGCGGCTCGCCGCTCCTGGGGTCCTTCAGTTCCGGGAACTCCATCAGGACGTCGGTCATTTCGTTCCCGCGCTCTCCGCACCCAATATATACGACCAGGTCGGCGTCGGCCCACTTGGCAAGCTGGTGCTGCACCACCGTCTTGCCGCTGCCGAAGGGACCGGGCACTGCCGCCACTCCGCCTTTTGCTATCGGGAACAGCGTGTCTATGACCCTCTGTCCCGTGACCAGCGGTTCATCCGGCGCGAGCTTCTGCTTGTAGGGCCTTTCCTTCCTGACCGGCCATTTCTGCATCATGGTCAGGTTCCTGGATGCCCCGTCAGGCGTCCTGATCACTGCCACCGTCTCCTCGACGGTGAACTCGCCCTCGTGTATTTCCTCGACCACACCTTCGACTCCGACAGGCACCAGTATCCTGTGTTCAAAGATCACGTTTTCCTGCACCGTTCCCAGTATATCGCCCGAGACCACTGTATCGCCCCTGGAAACGGCAGGTTTGAACATCCATTTTTTGCTCCTGTCAAGGGCCGGGATGTTTATGCCGCGGGTGATATTGCTCCCGACCGTCTGCCTCATGACTTCCAGAGGCCGCTGTATCCCGTCGAATATATTCTCCAGCAGTCCGGGACCCAGTTCCACGCTGAGCGGCTCCCCCGTGGACACCACCGGTCTCCCTGGCCCCAGGCCGGATGTTTCCTCGTAAACCTGGATGGATGCCCTGTCACCGTGGATCTCAAGGATCTCGCCTATCAGTCCTTCTTCGCTGACGCGGACCACGTCGAACATGTTGGCGTCACGCATCCCCTCAGCTACCACAAGAGGGCCCGAGACCTTTATTATCCTCCCCTGGCTCAAACCAATCCCTCGCTTTCAGATAGTATCCTGTACATCTATGCAGTCCTTATGACTGAAGCAGGCCGATCCGCCTGCTGAATGATCCCTCGTTCCGGGTGTATCCGGATCAGATCCTGCGCAAACCGTCATTCACGGAAAAGGATGTCCGCCCCGACAGCTTTCTCTACGCACTTCCTTATGCCATTCATGCCGATGCCAAGGCTCCCCTGTATCCCGGGGATGGGAATGACGGCAGGAAAGCGGCTTTCCCGGTACTTGTCGATTTCCTGCTCTATTCCGGCCGCCGTCTGTTCAGTAATGTAGATCACGGCATACCGGTCCTGAGCCAGCTTCCTTAGCGTTTCAGCAGCCTGTTCGCTGTTTTCTGCCGGGAAAACGGAAAAACCAAGTGCTATGAAGCCAAGCACCGCGTCCTTTTCCCCGATCACTCCGATCTTATACATAAGACTCCCTCAACCTTTCCCTGATCATATCCGGCGGCAGGTTGTTGATCTTGCCCGTCATGATCATTCTGGCATTCCTGATTTCTGTCTCCTTTGCAAACAGGTACGCTATGAGCGGCTCGACGCCTATGGTGACCAGCTTCGCACTGCGGATGTATGACATGAGCAGGTCATCCAGCGCTTTTTCGAGCCCGGAACTGTTCTTCCCCGATTTCACCAGGTCAAGGCCTTTGCGCACCGCATCACCGTACCTGCTTTTGCGTATATCCTCGACAAAGCTGTCCACCGGCTTGTCACTGTTCCTGTAATACACGTCCCTGTCGAGGGTGCCGCCGTCTATCAGCAGCTTCATGATAAAGTCCCAGGTCTTGTCCAGCGACCTTGAGCGGATGAACATCCTGATATTCGTCATATCGACGATGAGATCCGACAGTTCCTGCAGGAACGGGCTCTCTATGTTCCTTATGTCAGCGACGAATTCCTGGTACGATGCCTTGTCCAGTATCAGGTCCACCACCTGTGGATCCTGCATCCTGGCAAAAACATCATAGACTTGCGTGACAGCATCCGCCATCGACGGAGTCAGACCGCTGTAATCCCGTTCCCTGATCATCCGCGTGATCGAATCGCTGCCGATGGTCCCCGTGTCGGCAAGGATCGGCGGTATGTCCTGCCCGGACAGTTCCGCCTTTAGCAGGACCTTTATATTGAAATAATCATAGCGTTTCTGAAAGATTCTTATCACATCTGCCTTCGGGGCGATCTCTTCCAGCAGCATGAAGCATTTCTTCATCTCGTCGGCCAGCAGCTGCTCGAAAGCGAACACGCTGTGCGTACTGCCACTGCCGAGCCCGTAACCTGCGTCCGTCAGCACCTTGTAAGCCTCTTCTGCGGAAGAGGCGTCCAGCATCCTCGCATACTGGCTGTCGGTAAGCAACTTCGTTTCCTTTGCCCTTATGAGGCCGGAAGCATATGAATAATCACCTTCGTTGATCCTAAGCATCGTTATCCCTCAATAACTCCATCATCGATCTGCCGCCTTGTTGAGCCGTTCAGAAGTCAGGAGCCGAACAGTATGCCGACAACATCGCTTTCCAGCTCCGTGCGGAGCATGCCGAACAGTATTTCGAACGTACTGTTCATCTCGACGTCCCCGATTTTCAGTATGAATCCTCCGGCTGTCCTGATCCTCTTCTCCGACAGAGTTACGGTCCCTTTCTTTCCGAGTGCCGAAAGCCTCCTGTTGATATTTTCGATGAACTGCCCGTCCATCCGCGCGGCGTCCCTTTCATTCAGCATGATTTCCGCTATGAAGCCGGCCTGCGGGGCATGCGCTCCGTCAGGCTGTGCCGACGGGTCCCTGTATCCTGCCGCGGCTTCGGAGATCATTTTTTCCAGGAGTTCCTGGTACTGGCGGTCAGGCAATCCCTCGATCCTTTCCAGGGCTTTCGAGAATGCCTCATCGATCATCTCCTGCCTGGCGGCAAGCAGCTTCTTGCGGCCTTCAAGCCCGGCTACGGCCAGCATACGCCTGTACATCTGTCCACCGTCAGCTTTTGCCTTATCGAGAAGCTCCGCCCTTTTCTGTGCAGCCTCCTGCTCAGCCTGTTCCATGATGTCCCGGGCTTCCTGCTCGGCCTGCTCCAGTGTGGCCCTGGCTTTCAGTTTTGCATCCTCAAGGATTTTCTCTTTTATCCTGTCTATTCCTGTCATCTGGATTGCTCCTTTTTCACATAAAAGCTCTGATCAGCCTGTTCCCCCGTACGGCCGACCAGGTCCCTGATACCGTCGGGGCCTTGGATCCCCGTATCAGCCAAGCATCAATATGGAAGTGATGAGAGACAGGATGGCGAACATCTCGACCATCAGCGCCAGTGTGATGGCACTCACCAGCGATCCCGAGTGTTTAGCTATCAGCTGTATGCCTGCTGACGCGACTTTTCCCTGGTAGATGGCGGAAATAAAGCCTACAATGCCTATCGGAAGAGCAGCAGCAAACAGGTGCAGTCCCTCCGCGATGGTCATGGCGGGATCGATCCTGCCGATGATGAAGAACGCGATAACGAACCCGTAAATAGCCTGCGTACTGGGAAGGGCTTCCAGGACCATAACGGATACGAACTTGGAAGGATCCTCCGTCAAAACTCCTGCGCCCACCTGACCAGCAGTACCGACGCCTTTTGACGATCCGATACCTGCCATCAGGAATCCGAAAGCGGCTCCCAGCAAAGCAATCATCTGTCCATCGAAAATTTTCATCTTTTTCCTACCTCCATCCTGATTTTTCTCCGAGCGGCTCCAATGCCCGTCCGGGCGACAGGCTCAGGTATCCGCGTCATGCTTTAGTGTGATGTATTTTGTATTTGGTTTCAAAGGTCTGAAGGGCTGGCCTCCGCCTGTGAAAAACTTGCCGAAAAATTCGAGATACTGGAGACGGCTGGAATGGACATATGCACCCAGCGCGTTTATTGCAAAATTGAACACATGTCCGACAGCCAGGATAGCTGCGGAAATGAATATCTTTATAATGAACGTCATCTCAAACATGGTACCCAGTTCATTCATTATCGAAGCGATTATGCCGGTGGCCAGCCCGAGGGCGACAAGCCTTGAATAGGACAGCACGTCGCTGAGGAAGCTTACCGCGTTATAAAGGCTGGGCAACCCTCCGAACAGCTTGCCGAATAAGTTTTTCGAATTCCTTCCCTGGGTGACCAGCAGCAGCACTGCGCCTGCCAATGCCACGTACTGCCCGGCATTCACAAGGGGAGCGACGGCATCTGCATCCACCTCAGGCACGTAGGGAAGCAGCACCAGTATGATGCCGGTATAGAATACCATTACGAAACCAACGTCAAACAACGCATCCAGGTAACGCCCGTCCCGTATCAGGTTGGCTGCCTTTATCCCGAAACCGGCGTACATATGGATAACGCCGAAAAGTAGTGCCCAGCTCAGGAAAAGTTCGGTCTGTTCCACCGGGTTGAGCCAAAGTGCATATTTAGACAGCGATTCTATCCCAAACCAGCTCCCGAACATGGCTCCCCAGAAAATCGTCGAAATCCCGCACCATAAAATCAGCTTGATGAACTTGCGGGTCTCGTCTTCAAGCCTGAACTTCCACAGGACAAAACCTGAACCGAGGGCCATTATGAGCCCGTAACCCCCGTCACCGAACATGATGCCGAAAAACGTGACAAAGAACAGCGTCATTATTAGATTGGGATCTATCTCCCTGCTGCTGGGGAGGCTGTACATTTTCGATACAGGTTCCCCTGCTTCCGCAATGCCTTTGTTTCTCAGCAGTACGGGCGTCTCCTCATCTTTTTCCGGTTCCGTGATCTCCACGCTGACAGTGAACTTCGACTCGATGGATCCCTTTGCCTTTTCAGCCAGTTCCGAAGGGATCCATCCCTTTATGAGAAATGCTTTCCTGGTCACGATGATCCTGCTGCCGGCCAGCAGTTTTTCCTGCTCCATGAGAAGGCTGTCGTGCAGGACTTCGATTCCCCTCCTGCTGTCGGCCATGCTCCGTATGCGGTCTGCCACGCTTTCCTTCTCTGCAGCGAGTTCCATGAGTTTTACATCAAGCTTTCCGATGATCTCGCCTACCGTCCCGGTCATCTCCGGGAACGTCGCCCTGGCAAAACCGCGCATCCTTAGAAATGACACGCAATCCTGTTCCTCGTCCTTGTGGACAAGCACGAAGACATAATGCTGGTCTTTATCTGAAGAGATCACTTTCAGTTCGGAAAACGGCGCTTTTTCTTCCAGTTCGTACAGCAGGCGGTCCATGTCGATGCCGTTGGGTATGGTCCCGGGCACCACCGCCGTCCTGTGTGTTTCCTGGGTTTCCAGCGGGAACGGGTATTCTTTCCATGGAACAAGGGAGGATTTCAGGTTTTCGATCCTGTTTTCCTCGTTCCTGATCCTGACTGTCTCGCTTTCGCCGCCGATGATGCCCCTGACGACGTCCCATATCCTGTTGCCGTCCCGGAGCACTTCTTCGAACTCCCGTCCGGTCAGTTCGCGCTTGACTGAAAACAACGGTTTTTTCTCGGGACAGTACCTGTCAAGGATTTCGAGTGCAGTCCGGACCTCGGATATCCTGTTTTCCACATCGGCCAGTTCGTGCTGCACATCAGGATTTTCCACCGGTTCTTCCAGTTCGCCGGCTTCCACCGAGCTTATTTCGACAGCCCCGATATCCATCAGTTCGGAAACCAGAGCTTCGCGCTGGTCTTCCAGGCCCAGCATCGTGATTTTGCTCATTTTGACGATCACGGCTTCACGATCCTTCCAACTATGAAATCCACTGCCTTGTCTAACCTTTCACCGGCCTGTTTCCTGATATCGTCACACCGGGCCTGTATTTCGGCATCTGCTGCACTTATGTCCTGGTACGCCTTTTCCTCGGAAGCCTTCAAAACATTCAGGGCTTCATTTTCTGCATCCTCCAGCAGCTTTGCCTTCAAAGCGGCCGCATCCTTCCTGGCGGCAGCGATCATTTCCCTGGCCTTTTGGGCAGCTTCTGCCTCGATCTGCTCAGCCTGGATCTCGACTGCCCTGATATCCCTCAGAATATCGACTGACATCCTTTTACCTCCTGGTGGCCTCCTGGTTTATATTTCCCTGCGTCAGCAGACATCATGAATTCAGACAGCACAGGAAGCATACCTTTCCCTTTGCATCAAGCCTGGTACATACCGGGTTGCTGCAATGATCCTGCGGTGCCTGCAAAATCCTGCAAGTATCCAAACTGCAATCATTCTTATTTATTCTATTTAAATTGATAAAATCCTTCATAAATTATTCTTCGGATGATAAGTTTCGGTCCAGCGCATCAAAGCATGATCCCGAAAAAGCTAAACTGTTAAAAAAATCGCAAACCCCTTACAGTAAAAAACCCGGCAGAACCATTCATGATTCCGCCGGACTTGCATGGAGCGGGTGATGGGAATCGAACCCACGCAATCAGCTTGGAAGGCTGATGTTCTGCCATTGAACTACACCCGCACAGAAAAAACCAGTTGAACTGGTTTTTCTTGCTGGAGCGGGATACGAGATTCGAACTCGCGACTTTCACCTTGGCAAGGTGACACTCTACCACTGAGTTAATCCCGCGCATATTTCGTTTTTGCCCGAGCAGTTCAGGCAGAAGCTATTATACCGGATATCCTGACCACTTGTCAAGGGTTCGTAAAAAAATGCCGTTGGAAGATTTTATCCGTTCCAACGGCATTTTCGCCCGTTTTCGCAATATAGCCATGTTTTACTTTTTCCTGCTAAGGTATTCATCGATCGCCGCTGCGGCTTTCTTTCCCGCGCCCATGGCCAGGATGACCGTGGCCGCGCCCGTGACTGCGTCCCCGCCTGCATATATGCCTTCAAGGCTGGTGGCCCCGGTGTCCTCCTCAACGATGATGCCTCCCCACGAATGCGTTTCCAGTCCTGGGGTCGTGGACTTGATAAGCGGGTTTGGCGACTGCCCGATGGCTATTATGACGGTGCCGACCTCCAGCAGGTGCTCAGATCCCGGTTTCGGCACGGGCCTCCTCCTGCCTGAAGAGTCCGGCTCGCCCAGTTCCATCTCCACACATTCCATTGCTTTTACCCAGCCGTCTTCAGTGCCAAGGATGCGGACCGGATTGGTCAGCATCCTGAATATAATGCCTTCTTCCTTCGCATGGTGCACTTCCTCCAGCCTTGCAGGCATTTCAGCCTCGGAACGCCTGTATACGATATATACTTTTTCCGCCCCGAGCCTCCTGGCGCACCTTGCAGCATCCATCGCCACGTTTCCGCCGCCCACGACGGCTACGCTCTCCGTCACGCTGACAGGGGTGTCGAATTCCGGGTACTTGTATGCTTTCATTAGGTTCACCCTGGTCAGGAACTCGTTGGCCGAGTATACACCGTTCAGGTTTTCGCCGGGGATTCCCATGAAGTTGGGCAGGCCTGCGCCGGTGCCGATGAATACCGCTTCATAGCCTTCGTTCTTCAGATCCTCCAGCGACAATACCTTGCCGATGACCATGTTGGTCATTATATTTACCCCGAGTTTGCGGACCGTATCTATCTCCTTCTGCACCAGGACCTTCGGGAGCCTGAACTCGGGTATCCCGTACATCAGCACGCCGCCGGGCACATGGAATGCTTCGAATATCGTGACATCGTATCCCTTTTTGGCCAGGTCGGCCGCGCATGTCAGCCCTGCCGGCCCCGACCCTATCACTGCCACTTTCTTCCCGTTCTTCGGGGCGGGTTCAGCATCAACGTCCCTGTTTGCCATGTACCAGTCGGCAACGAATCTCTCCAGCCTCCCTATACCGACAGGTTCGCCCTTCTTTCCCCTGACGCAGAGCTTCTCGCACTGGGTTTCCTGCGGGCATACCCTTCCGCAGATGGCAGGAAGGTTATTGGTTTCCTTTATCTTTTTGTACGCCCCTTCAAAATCCCCCTCGCTGACAAGCTTTATGAATTCAGGTATCTGCACGTTGACGGGGCACCCTGCCACACATGGCCTTGTCTTGCAGTTCAGGCACCTGTGCGACTCCTTTATTGCCATTTCATCCGTATATCCGAGAGCCACCTCATCGAAATTCCTTATCCTGGCTTTCGGATCCTGTTCGGGCATTCTTACCTTTTCCAAAGACATATCAGCCATTCAGGGCACCTCCCAACCTGCAGACATGCTCTTCCATTGATCTTTTCTCCTGTGCCCTGTACATGGCCTGTCTCCTGATAGCCTCGTCGAAATCCACTTCATGGCCGTCAAAATCTGGCCCGTCGACACAGGCGAATCTTATTTTGCCGCCCACCGTGACACGGCATCCGCCGCACATCCCGGTGCCGTCTATCATGACGGGGTTCATGCTTACGATGGTCTTTATGCCGTACTCTTTTGTCAGAAGAGAAACCATTTTCATCATTATCAGCGGCCCGATGGCGATCGCCAGGTCATACCTGTTGCCCTCATCCAGCAGCTTTTTCAGTACGTCGGTGACGAAACCCTTATTGCCGTTGGAGCCATCGTCAGTTGTGATGAACAGCCTGCTGCTGACCTGTCTGAGTTCATTCTCCAGCAGGATCAGGCTGCTGTTCCTGAATCCGGTGATAACATCCACCTCTGCTCCGAGTTCATGCAGTTTCTTTGCCTGCGGATATGCGATGGCAGTACCGAGGCCGCCGCCGATAACAACAGCTTTGCGCACCCCTTCCAGGTGGCTCGGTTTTCCGAGGGGCCCTGCAAAATCCAGTATATGATCGCCTTCCTCGAGC
>DGEQ01000041.1:0-16598 GCA_002386045.1 Hungateiclostridiaceae bacterium UBA3922
ATATTGACAGTGTATATACACAGTGATAAACTGTATATAGACTGTATATATACCGATATACACAGTAGGTTTTCAAGAGGTGATCATTTGTTCGTAGCATTGTCGAATAACGATCCGAATCCGCTCTATGAACAGATAAAGAAACAGATCATAGAGCAGATAATGAGCGGGGAACTCCCTCCGGGATACATGCTGCCTTCGATCAGGGCCCTGGCCAGGGAACTTGAGATAAGCGTGATCACTGTAAAAAAGGCATATGAAGACCTGGAAGCAAGCGGATATATAGTGACCAACCAGGGGAAGGGTTCTTTTGTCGCACAGGCAGGAGCCGAGTTCGTCAGGGAGTCCAGGCTGAAGGAGATACAAAAGAGTTTCGAAAAAGGCATTGCATTGTGCAGGGAACTCGGCTATGACGATGATGGCATCCGGAAGGTGTTCGGTGACATCCTGGAGGAATACGGACAGCCGTGACACCTGCCCCGGCACGGCGTGTACCACACTGTGTTTCGGCGCAGAGGGACCCGGGCCGGCCGGGTGACTTAATGAAAGAAATCGATTGGGGTGGTTTGGATGGATGTTATACTGGATGTGGAAGGCCTGGTCAAAAAGTACGAAAGATTCTCTTTGAAAGAAGTCAGCTTCCGTATCCCGAAAGGATACATCATGGGATTCATCGGCAGGAACGGAGCCGGAAAAACCACTGTCATCAAGTGCATAATGGACCTCATACCCTTTGAGGCAGGCTCCATCGAGGTGTTCGGACTTGACAGCAGGCGATGCTCCGACGAAATCAGGAGGAGAGTCGGCTATGTAAGCGAGGAACATTACTTCTACGAAAACATGACCGCGGGCTGGAACCTGGATTTCTTCGGCGGATTTTATCCGAAGCACGACAGGGACTTGGCTTCGTCACTCATGAGGAAGTTCGATATCGACCCTTCAAAAAAAGTCAGCGAACTCTCAAAGGGCATGAAAGTCAAGCTGGCGCTCGCCCTCGCACTGTCGCACAGGCCGGAACTGCTCATACTCGACGAGCCGACTTCCGGGCTTGACCCCGTTATCAGGAACGAACTGCTCGAACTGCTGATGGAAGTGGTGCAGGATGAGAACTGTTCCATATTCTTTTCTTCGCATATCACTTCAGATATCGAAAAAATTGCTGATTTCGTGACATTCATCGAGGACGGCAGGATAGTGATCAGCGATGTGAAAGATGCGATACTGGACAAATGGAGGCTGTTCAGGATCGACAACAACTGCAGTATCGCCGGCCTGTCTGGGCGGCTGATCGGCGTTAAAATAGGCGAGTTCGGTTTCAGCGGCATGACCGACGATCCCCAAGGCTTTATCAGGGAACTTACCGGTAAATATCCGGATGCCCGTTATAAAGTCGAAAAGGTATCGCTGGATGACATCCTGATCAGGATAGTAAGGGAGGAAGAGGCAAATGAAGGATGAAACGATCCGTCTTGCGGTCAAGGATTTTCAGATACAGGCAAAGTCGATAAAAAGCTACGTTATCACGTTGCTTGTGTTCATTGCCATATTTCTTATCATGAGCCCAAAGCAGTATCAGATGGCGTTTTCCATGGCTGCCCTGGTCACGTTGTACCGCTTTATCAATTCGACGATGTATGAAGATGAAAAAAACAATACCCTGAGATTGATCGATTCCCTGCCTGTTGGACGGGAGACTGTCGTCAGGGCCAGGTATCTCAGCACCGGCATCCTCGCGGCCGTGATGATCATAGTTCTCGGCGCCGTGTCGTTCATTGCCGACAGGACTTACGCAGGTGCATCAGCGGCATTGACCATATGCACATTCCTGGTTTACATCATTGCCATGTCCGTTTACATGCCCGTAGGGTTCAAACTGGGATATTTAAAGGCAGTAAATATCAACCGGTTTGTCTTTATCGGTATTTTCATATTATTTGGATCCATTTCCATGCTGATTGGCAGCCTGGGCACGCGGCAAGGTGTCAGTCTGACAGAAAGCACCATAGTATTGCTGGATAACACAAGCCCTGCACTGATAACGGCGGTTTTTGCAGTGGTCACATTAGTGTTGTATATTGTATCGATGAAGGTATCAGTGGTATTCTATAAAAAACGTGAACTTTTCTAGGAGGAAACATGTCGGAACTGCAGTTGATCGCCACATCGGCATTCGGTATAGAATCGGTCGTAGCAAGGGAACTCAAATGGCTGGGGTATGGAGACCAGCAGGTCGAAAACGGGAAAGTCACTTTTGCCGGTGATGAAGAGGCGATCTGCAGGGCCAACATATGGCTGCGGACTGCTGACCGTGTACTGGTGAAAATGGGTGAGTTCGACGCCCTTACGTTTGACGAATTGTTCGAGGGTACAAAAGCTCTCCCTTGGGACGAGTGGCTCCCGGAAGATGCGGAATTCCCGGTAAACGGCAAATCAGTGGATTCGAAACTGGCGAGTGTGCCGGACTGCCAGGCGATCGTCAAGAAAGCCATCGTGGAAAAAATGAAGCAGCGTTATAAAAGGCAGTGGTTCGAGGAAAGCGGACCGTTGTACAGGATAGAGGTGAGCCTGCTCAAGGACAGGGCGACCCTCGCGATAGATACTTCGCCTTGAAAGGATAGGCGCAGTGATATCGCGCTTCTATGAGAAGTGGGACCGGGACCAGTTTATAAGTTATCTCAGGAAGTTCGAACGCGGTGCGTGCGGTTATAAAACTCTTCAATGAATCCTTCGGCCACATCCTGATGAAAACGATATTGCGTGCATACGAAGCATAAGACTCCGGATTCCTGCCGCAAATCAAGTATTTGACGTAATAGCTGCCATGTATTAATATATAAGTACAGGCAAAGCACAGACGAAGTATAGATATACGGCGTTTTTGCAGAACGGCAGGAAGGTTGGGAAAATGCTGATATACGTTACAAGGTCAAGAACCCGTGGCACCGTGAGGATCCCCGGGTCCAAGTCTCATACCGTCAGGGCGCTTTTCATAGCCAGTCTTGCGGAAGGCAGATCCGTTATTTCACACCCGCTTTTGTCAAAAGATGCGTTTTCGGCAGTTGAAGCATGCAAAGCTTTTGGAGCCCGCATAGAAAACACGGGTGATGGTTTCGTCATCGACGGGACCGGCGGGAAGCCGGCAGTCCCGGAAAACGTGGTGGACGTCGGCAATTCAGGCACGACACTCCGCTTTGCGATGATGACTGCCGGGCTGACTGACGGTTGGACAGTTTTCACGGGCGACAGCCAGATACGGCGCAGACCCCTTGGACCGCTGATCAGGGCGATGAATCAACTGGGTGGCCATGTCTTTTCCACCAGGGGCAACGACATGGCGCCGGTGGCGGTCGGGGGGAGACTGAAGGGCGGGAGCACGGAACTGGATGCCTTCACCTCGCAATACCTTTCATCCATACTTATCACTGCCCCGCTGCTGGACAGCGATACCGAGATAATCATCACAAGGCTCAATGAAAAGCCCTACGTGGAAATGACCATGTGGTGGCTTGACGGCCAGGGCATCGAATATTCCAATGAGGATTTCAGAAGGATAAAAATAAAGGGCGGACAGAGGTACCGGGCCTTTTGTACTGAGATCCCCGGCGATTTCTCATCGGCCACTTTCTTCATGGTGCTGGCTGCTGTTTCCGGCGAGGAGTTCGTGCTGAAGAACCTTGACATGACTGATCCGCAGGGTGACAAAATGGTACTGCGCTACCTTGCCGATATGGGTGCGGAAGTCAGTTGCCGTGAAAACGGGATAGCGATAAAAGGCAAAGAACTGAAGGGCATCGAGATAGACATGAACGCGACGCCCGATGCCCTTCCTGCGATGGCGGTGGCAGGCTGCTTCGCGCGGGGCGAAACAAGGCTCGTCAACGTACCGCAGGCAAGGGTCAAGGAGACAGACAGGATACGGGTGATGTGCACCGAACTCGCAAAGATGGGCGCCGATATCGAGGAACTGCCCGACGGCCTCGTTATCCGGGAAAGTAAGCTCAGGGGATGCCGGGTAAACGGGCACGGCGACCACAGGATCGTCATGGCGCTCACCATTGCAGGGCTCAACGCAGAAGGCGAAACCTGCATCGAAACCGCGGAAGCCGTGGACGTCACGTTCCCGGAATTCCCCATGCTCATCAGGCAGTGCGGGGGCGACATAAGGCTGGTAAGGGAAGAACGGAGGTAAAAAATGCTGGGAAACACGTTCGGCAGGATGTTCAGGATAACTACATGCGGGGAATCGTATTCGGGCGGTTTCAGGAAACACCTGCCCATACCGCCTGAACTGTTTGGCGGGCAGATAGTGATCGTCGACGGTGTCCCGCCGGGACTCAGGCTGACGGCGGAGGTCGTCGAGGAGGAGCTTGCCAAGCGCAGGCCGGGGCTTTCAGAGTTCAGCACGCCCCGCAGGGAAAAGGACAGGGTATTCATATTTTCCGGGGTCATGGAGGATGACCTCACCACGGGCGCTCCCGTGGGGATGATCATTCCCAACACCGACATAGGGGATGTGCACCTGCAGCAGCACAGGGACAACAGGGAACTGATCAGGCCCGGACAGGCGTCCTATACCTACTACAGGAAGTATGGCCGATATTACGACTGGGCCGGCGCCGGACGGGCATCCGGACGGGAAACGGTGGCAAGAGTCGCCGGCGGCGCTGTCGCAAAGCTCATCCTTGACGCGATGGGCATAGATGTTATCGCATATACAACGGAGATCCACGGGATAAAGGCTGCGCCTGTCACATATGAGACAGCGAAAGCCAATTACCGTAAAAATGAGATAAACTGCCCTGACCTGGAAGCTGCACAAAAGATGATGGAGGAACTTAAGAGGGTCAAGGCTGCCGGGGATTCCTGCGGCGGCGTGGTGGAAATCGTTGCAAGAGGCGTCCCGGCCGGTCTTGGTGAGCCGGTGTTCGACAAGCTGAGCGCGATGATCGCCCATGCGATGCTGTCCATCGGGGGCGTAAAAGGCATCGAATTCGGGGATGGTTTTGAACACGCGAGGATGACAGGCTCGGAAGCCAACGACACGCCGTATTTCGACGAGGAAACCGGAAGGATACGCTTCAGGACTAACCGCGCAGGCGGGCTTCTGGGCGGCATCTCGAACGGCGAGGACATAAGGGTCAGGGTGGCTGTGAAGCCTACGCCGACCATCCTGAAAAACCAGGAGACGGCAAACATCTCAAGCATGGAAAACGTCACCCATGTATTTGCTTCAAGGAGCGACCCGACGATCTGTACCAGGATATATCCCGTATGTGAGGCTATGATGAGGATAGCCCTGGTGGATGCGATCTATATGGCGGAAGGCTATAAAAAGGTAATGTCCGCCATCGATCCCGAGTGGGAAAAACTGTGACATTTTACGGAGGGATTATGGCAACTGGGGTCAAAGGAACCGGGAATATCATCCTCATAGGCATGCCCGGCTCGGGAAAGAGCACGGTCGGACCGCTGCTTGCCCGAAGGACCGGCAAAGGCTTCGTGGACACCGATGAGATCATACGCAGCGCGGAAGGAAGGGACCTCAGTGAAATCGTACGCTCGGAGGGTCATGTCAGGTTTCTTGAACTGCAGGAGCGGATAATCACGTCGATGGGCTTCCGGGACCACGTGATCGCAACGGGCGGCGGAGTGGTCAAAAGTGACGGACTCATGAGGTTTTTCAGGCAAATCGGGACGATCATATACCTTGATGAAGATCCTTCAACGCTTGAGCAGCGGCTTGCGCCGGGAAGGAGGCTTGCAAGGCCGGAAGGCCAGACATTCATGGCAGTGTACGAAGACAGGAAGCCGCTGTATTTCAGGTATGCAGACCATGTGATCGACTGCAGGGGCAAAACCGTAGACGAAATAGTGACGGAGATAACGGAGATACTGGATGATGAGTGAATGTCTTTCTGTTCTGATCGTTGACGACAACATGGAACTATGCCGGCTGCTGACCGAAAGCATAAATAACACCGGCGACATGCGGGTAGCGGCAACTACCGGCGACGGAAAGGCAGCGATGGACATGATACGGGAACTGGAACCCGATGTGGTCCTGCTGGATATCATATTGCCAAGGCTGGACGGGCTTGCCGTGCTTGAGAGCATCGCTATCCGCGATGATGGCGAAAGGCCTGTCATAATCGTGTCCACCTCGGTCGGCAGTGAAAGCATCATTAAAAGAGCGATGGAACTGGGCGCAGATTATTACATAATGAAGCCTTTCGATGTCAATGTGCTGATAACCCGCATAAGGCAGATCTGGTCCGATAAAAAGGAACATGCCTGCTTTTTTGTGAAGCCCTGCGGCATCGGAGCCGGCCGCATAATTGCAGGAAGCGGTGATATGGCTCAGCAGGACGGAACAGATGCTGCCCGGACGGTCACGGAACTGATACGAAGCATCGGCGTCACACCCAACCTGTCCGGCTTCAATTACCTGAGGGAGGCTGTCCTTATGGGGATGGAGGAGCCTGCCAGGCTTGAGAACGTTACAAGGGATATTTATGCGATCCTTGCGGAAAAATACGACACGAAGGCGCGAAATATCGACAGGGCCATAAGATGTGCGCTGATAAGTGCGCAAAATAAGACAAAAAATCCAAACGGCCTGTTGCAGCACATGCAGGAACCGATACTTTTCAATAACAGCAGGCGGCCCAATAATTCGCAGGTAATTGCTTTCCTGGCCAAAAAGGCGGGCATGAGGCTTGCCGATGCAAGGAAACGCGGCGGGATACTGTCAAACTAAAAAGCTGCCTTGCCAGGCAGCTTTTTTGTTGATCGGTTCTATTATTTCTTGTTTACTTTTTCCTTTAATACTTTTCCTGCCTTGAATACTGGAGCCTTTGAAGCAGGGATCTGGATCTCTTTCTTTGTCTGAGGATTTCTTCCCTTTCTTGCTGCTCTCTTCCTTACTTCGAATGTGCCGAATCCAACGAGAACTACCTTGTCGCCTTTGACGAGAGCTTCCTCAACCGAACTGATGAAAGCGTTGAGGGCAGCTTCGCTGTTTTTCTTGTTCAGACCTGATTTTGAGGCAATTGAGTTGATTAAATCTGTTTTGTTCATCAATACAACCTCCTAAATTTGGAATTCGACATTATTTTATAATGAAAAACGCGTGAAGTCAAGCATTTCACGATAAATTAGTAATTTGGAACTACATAAAATATGTAAAACAGACTATATTTTTTTATTACGACAGTATTCGTATTTCAGCGTCATTTTTCAACAAACTTTTCAGTCTTTTTACAAAACGTTCTCCCGCTGTTTTGTCGGGTGATCTGCCGATCACGATAAAGTCTATGTCGTTTTCGTCGGCGTAGTCTGCGATGGTTTTCACCACATCATCGGATTTGAGGACCGCAAGGTTTGCGCCCACCTTTTTTGAGATGCCGAAAAGGTATTCCAGGGCTTCAGATTCCCTGGAACTGTCAAGAAAGCTCATATCGCTCCTGACAACATTTATGACGAACAGGTTCCCGCCATATTCCCTTGCAAGCTCGTGTGCCTTATTTATCAGGCGTTCGCAGGTTTTCTGCTGTGTAACGCAAACAAGTATATTCATAGTACCTCCAGAGGTATTTTTTCCGCAGTATATTTACCACATCCATTATACATTTAATTATAGCAAAAGTCTTTTTCCGAATTGTGAATTTTGTGTTAACACAGCAGCGGTATGCATTACAGCCCCGGAAATATCGTCGACTGGTACCGGGACCGAAAAACCTTGCCTGGATGTTCCGGTTCGTATATCATATTATCGACAGACCAGGCAGCCGTCATGACTGCCGGACGGCTGCATCCTTACCCGACCGGGAGGAAGCGATGAGAGAAATAGATGTGTCACAGGTAACTGAAACCGTTGAGAAACTTTGCATCAAGGCGAATTACGAACTGAACGGCGATATAGTGGCTGCCCTTGAAGAGGGCATGGAACTGGAGGAGTCGGAGACAGGGCGGAGAGTGCTGCGCCAGTTGGTGGAAAACGCCAGGATCGCCGCCCGCGAGCGTATGGCCGTTTGCCAGGACACCGGGATGGCCGTGGTTTTCATTGAACTCGGGCAGGATGTCCATATAAGGGGAGGCAGCCTGAGCGATGCCGTCAACGAAGGCGTCAGGAGGGGATACGAGAAGGGGTTCCTGCGGAAATCCGTAGTCTCGGATCCTTTCGGGAGGGCAAATACGGGAGACAACACTCCGGCGGTCATCCACTACGATATCGTCGAGGGAGACCGGCTCAGGATAACTGTCGCGCCGAAGGGCTTCGGAAGCGAGAACATGAGCGGGGTCAGGATGCTGAAACCTTCCGACGGGATCGAGGGCGTGAAGGCCTATGTGCTGGAAATGGTGGACAGGGCCGGACCCAACCCATGCCCTCCCTTAGTGGTCGGGGTCGGCATCGGCGGGACGATGGAGAAGGCTGCGCTGCTGGCCAAAAAAGCGTTGCTGCGGCCGGTGGACAGGCGGCACGCCGACAGCAGGATAAGGAAACTCGAAAAGGAGCTGCTGGAGTTTATAAACGGACTTGGCATCGGCCCTGCCGGGCTCGGCGGAAGGATGACGGCAATGGCCGTGAATATAGAGGTTTTCCCGACCCATATAGCCGGGCTGCCGGTGGCGGTCAACATCAGCTGCCATGTCACCAGGCATGCTGAGGCCGAACTTTGACCGGACCGCGGGGCACACCTGGCAGGCTGCAGCATCTGACAGAATGCAGCACAGGGCAGGCTGTGACCATGGAAGATGATGATCGGCGCAGAATGGAGGATTTACCGGTGGATAACGTGATAAAGATTGAAACTCCGCTGACGAGAGATGATGCGAGGAAGCTCAGGGCGGGCGACCACATCTGGATCAGCGGTGTCGTATACGCCGCGAGGGACGCCGCCCACAAAAAGTTCATCGAAATGCTGGATGCAGGGAAGGAACTTCCCTTTGACATAAGGGACCAGGTCATATACTACGTCGGGCCGTGCCCGGCGAGACCGGGACAGGTCATCGGCTCCGCAGGTCCCACCACCAGCGGGCGGATGGATGCGTACACGCCGAGGCTCATTGAACTCGGGCTTACCGGGATGATAGGCAAGGGGGCGAGGAGCGGCGAGGTAGTGGAAGCAATGAAAAAGTACGGCGCAGTTTACTTCGGCGCTGTCGGCGGTGCCGGCGCACTGCTTTCGAAGTGCATTATTTCGGAGGAAATCGCCGCATTCCCGGAACTGGGGCCGGAAGCGCTGAGGCGGCTGGTCATCAGGGATTTTCCGGCAATTGTGGTGATCGACAGTGAAGGCAGGGATATGTACAGTGCCGGCAGGAAAAAGTTCCAGCGGGTTTTTGTGTAAACTATGCATCGTGTTTTGATTATCGGCAATAAAACGGGGTATATTTTAAGTTAACAATAGTGTATAATAAACTGTAATTTGGAAAGCGTTCGATTCAATTTCTATCAGGAGGTTAAGTCATGGCAAAGGTAACCAAAGATATGATCATTGCTGATATCCTGGCACTCGACAGGGGTACGGCGCCTATACTGCTCAAAATAGGGATGCACTGCCTCGGCTGCCCGGCATCTTCCGGCGAAAGCCTCGAGGAAGCGTGCGCGGTACATGGCGTAGACGTTGATATGATCGTCAAAGAACTCAACGATTACCTGGAATCCAGGCAGGGCTGATACCGGCCCCGGGCATCCAGCTGCGCGGCCATTTCGAGGCAGCTGAAGGAACTAGGCAGTCAACTGAAATCTGTGGTTGACAAAACTGCTGATAATACTGTATTATATATACCTGTGCGGCACAAACGCACAGGTATGTATCTTACAGTCGCGAGCCATTAGCTCAGTTGGCAGAGCACTTGACTTTTAATCAAGGTGTCCCGCGTTCGAGTCGCGGATGGCTCACCAAAGGGCTGTCTCAAAATCGGATAGAATCTGATTATGGGACAGCCTTTTTTCATGGGAGTATGGGAGTAATTATACTGGCAGGAATTTTGAAATATTGCGATGATATGATCGCATCCAGAGATATACAGACCTTAGCCTGCGCTTCCCGGACGCCGATAAGGTCAGCAACTGGGCGGAGCCGGCACTTGGCTGGGCTGCAGACGCCGGCTTCATATCGGGGAATGGAAATGGCATCCTTGCCCCGAAGAATACGGCGACCAGGGCGGAGGTAGCTGCAGTGCTCATGAGGATAATTCCAACTCCTTTGTGATTATGTATTTATATTAGCTTTTGCATGCTGATATAAAATATTCTGTCTGATTTTATTGGTACGTGCCGGCCTCCGCAGGAAGGCACAGGCTTGTGGAATTGATTGATAGAAGATCGATTTTTATAGTATAATTTGGTAAAGTTTATCTGACCGAAAGGGCAAGCTATGCCTTGAGGAGGTAAGTAATGGTCTTTGCTGCGACTCACCTTGCCATATCGCTGGCTATAATAAATTCAGGATATCCGATTACTGATATATCTGAGTTTTTGCTTGGCAGCATATCGCCTGACAGTGTGCATACCAGTGATTCATACAACAGGGCTGCAGAAAATCAGCTGGCTGGACAAGCTTGTCGACGAACTGGCAAAAGGGAAACCGATGGAGAAGATATTGAGAAGTTGACATAAATGGTGAATGGCATGCCGGCCGGACAGCTTACATAAAATCATAAACAGAGGGTTGTTAAAGACTGCAATTGATGCGTTGGCTCAAATTGCTGAATATTTACCAGGGGGTTATCTTATGTGGACCAAAGAAGAATTCTACGAACTGATTTTGAAAAACCGGGAACTTGTCAGGGATCCTGAAGTGTTAAAATGCACATGTCCAAAGACATATTGCGAATGGCACGGGCGCTGCCGGGAATGTGTTGCATTGCACAGATATCACAAAGACCATGTTCCTGCCTGCTTCCAGCCATTTATTAATGAGAAGCTCAAGGACCTTGTGAAAATCGGGGAACTCACAGCCGTCGAAAAGGAACAGACGCCTGCTGAATATTGGGCGTACGTCAGGGAACAGGATAAAGCGCTGTCAAAAAGCGAAGAAAAATAAAACCATATATAATCGATATAATCAGGCTAACAATAATCCGGTAAATGCAGGATGATCAAGATAATAAACCCCTGTAAAAAATCTGCGCCCAAATTACTTGATGAGGCGTTGTTTCTGATTATTGCCTGAACTCTACGTGGATTTTCAGTTTACCATCATTGCATCGTGCCGTTATCGTGCCGTTCATCCGCTCGACCAGGGTTTTTGAAATGGCTAAGCCCAGGCCGGTGGAATTCCTTGCGGCTTCAACCGTAAAAAAGCGGTCGAACAGCTTTCCGACCTGTACCTCATTCAGCCCTTCTGCTGTATTTTCAAATATGATCTCACCGCTGTCAGACAGGGATATTTCCAGGTCCCCACCGCTGTATTTGAGAGCATTGCCCAGGATGTTGCCAAAAATACGCGACAATGCGTCCCGATCGAGACGGCGCGCTATTTTCTTTTCAGTTATCCGTATGACAGGCGTGATGCCCCTCCCTGTCAAAGCAGCGTAAAACGAGGCAATGCTTTCTTCCAGGACATCGTTTATGACTACTGTTTCAAAACTCATATCTTCGGAGCCGGATACAATAACCGAATAGCGGAACAACTCTTCAGTAAGCTTTTTCAGAGCCTGTATCCTGTTTTCGATACAGGAGAGGTATCGCCTTGCATCATCGGACATTACCTCGTCTTTCAGCAGATCCAGGTATCCGCAGATGGCGGTCAGGGGAGTGCGGAGATCGTGAGATATGTTGGTGACTGCTTCCTTCAGTTCACGATCCCCGGCCTGGTATTTGTGCCGCTGCTCCCGCAGCCTGCGCAGATGCATGTTCAGTTCGACGGCAAGGCGCTTCACATGCCTGTCATTTGAAGATACTGAGATAAGGGTATTCGTATCAGTATCCAGACGATCCCTGAGTTCCGAACAGATCTCTGCCGTGCTTTTCCTGAGGATATGGATTTTAACGCACATCACAATGACGGCCGCGGACAGGATGCCGCACAGGACCCATGGCAACAACATTATCGCACTCCTTTACTTTATGTCCTTCCTGTGGAAGAAAAACAGCCCGCACAGCGTTACCGAAACTGTTATGAACACTGATGACAGCATCATGCGTACCGGGTCAGCGATTTCAACAAACGCCATTTGCGCTCCCTGGCTCGTCGGCAGAAAATCGTTGATAAACTCGTATACCATGCGTTTTGCCCCGCTGACATAGTTCGGATTGGGTATCTGGCCGTCCACTTCGAAACCTTCGCCTGTAAAGACCAGGTTGTTCAGCATTTCGGGTTCCATGAGGCTGCTATATATCATGCTGGAAAAGAGAAACATGACCAAATACAGTATGATGGTGACGATCACTGTAACTGCCTTGTTTGACGACAGGCTGCCGACCAGTGTAAAGATGGAAGAAAGTGCCGCGATGAAAAGTACTGCGACCAGAAGATAAACCATCAGCTGCCCGGCGTCCATTTCCCATGGCCCAAGATACGGGATGCCGACCATGGCGCCGATGATCCATGTAAACAACATCGCCAGCGAGGCAATGAAAGTTACAATGAAATTAGACAGGTAAATGGCTGTCCGCGTATGACCGGCGATTACCTTATTGCGTATCACCCTGTCGCTATACTCGGTACCCAGGAACATACCGGCGAATACTGCCATAAATCCGCCTGCAGTCAGTGCGAAATGGAAGTAATACTTGTCAAGGGTGTAACTGAATTCGGATAAAACTGCGGCCTGCCTGCATCCATTGAGCATATATGCAATGGCATAGACCAGTATAGTTACCAGGCAGAGCCAGAACACCTTGTCCCTGCGAAGCCGTGTCATATGAGCAGATATAAGCCTATTCATGACTTCCGCCTCCCACAAGATTCACGTAATAGCTTTCAAGGCTTTCATCGCGCTCCTGTACTGAAATGAGCCGGCAGTTCTCTTTTTCGAGAGCAAGGGCCAGTTCCGATACGATCAGTTTTGCGAAGATATCGGCATGCCTGTCATCGATGATCCTGTACTCTATGCCCATTTTGTCGAGTACGCGGGCAAGGATGTCCGTACCTGTTACTTCCACACGCACGCATTTCCTGCAGGCTGCTTCCAGTTCAGCAGCGCTGATTTCCTTCACGATACGCCCGTTGTCGATAAAGCCGTAATGCGTTGCCAGTTTTGAAAGCTCCCCGAGGATATGGCTCGAGATAAGCACGGTTATCTGGCGTTCCCGGTTCAACTTCAGGATAAGCTCCCGTATTTCGATTATGCCCTGCGGATCAAGGCCGTTGACAGGCTCGTCCAGTACCAGGAAATCAGGATCACCGGCAAGGGCGAGTGCGATCCCGAGCCGTTGCTTCATACCGAGGGAAAAATCCTTTGCTTTTTTCCTGCCGGTCCTTTCAAGCCCGACCAGTCTGAGAAGTTCCGGGATGCCTTCAAAAGACGGTATACCGAGGACACGGCACTGCATTTTCAGATTCTCCTCCGCCGACATATCCAGGTAGATGGACGGGGTCTCCATTACTGCCCCTATGCGCCTGCGCTCCCTGGTGATGCGTTTGTCCCTGCTGTCGGTGCCAAACAGGGCGTATTCACCGGAAGCGGGTGACTGCAGGCCGCAAATGATGCGGATCAGGGTCGTTTTTCCCGCGCCGTTTTTCCCGACAAAGCCGTAGATCGCTCCTTTCGGGACGTGCATGGAGAGTTCGTTCAGTGCTTTGAAATGCCCATATTGCTTGCACAGGGCATTTGCAGTAAGAACATAGTCCATTTACGGGCCTCCTTTCGTCCTGATGCCTGCATTCTACCGGGAAAAGGTAAAGAAAGCGGTAAAGAAAAGCGTAAAGAAACGGTAAAATTATTCGGATCTCAGCCTGAAACCTATCCCCCATACCGCTTCGATATAGTCCCTGCCGCTTATGTCGCGAAGTTTCCTGCGCAGATTGCTGATATGCATTTTCAGCGAACTTTCTGTACAATCAGGTGTGTCCTCGCTGATCCGGTCAAGCAGGATGGATTTCGCGATCACCTGTGACTGGTTCTGCATTAATACCTTCAAAATAGCGTATTCCGTTCGTGTAAGCCTGATTTCTTTTCCGGAAGCAAAAACGGTGCGTGTCGCAATGTCGAGCTTCAGGTCATCGAAGGACAGAACCATATCTGCCGGGGCGGAAAACTTGCGCAGCGCCACCTTGATCCTGGCGAGCAGTTCCTTTGTGTCAAAAGGTTTTGTCACATAGTCTGCCGCGCCCCCAAGCAGAAGTTCGACTTTTTTGTCCGAATCCGCCTTTGCGCTTACAACGATAACAGGTATCCCGCTGATTTTCGGCAGCACTTCCTCACCGGAGAGCCCTGGAAGCATCAGATCGAGCAAAACAAGATCAGGCTTTGAAGCGGAAAGCGTCATCAGGGCTTCCGTTCCCGAATAAGCCTGCGATACCCTGTAGCCCTCCCTGGAGAGCACTTCCCTGAGCATGTTTCCGATATGGACGTCGTCGTCGATTATAAGGATGTGTTTCATTTTACGTAACCTGTTGCCATATTATAGCTATTACCATATTATAGTTGGTCATATGGATCATATCAATTAACAAATTGTGAACAATGCATGTCGGACGGATTATTGGCCGGGCGAATGAGGCCGGGAAAGCAACAGTGAGGAGCACCTGGCACTACGGACGGGGATATTATTGATATAATTGCATAGTGAGAGAAAATTTGCTATTTTAATATATAACAGGTAAAACATAACATCCAGATAAACACCTGTTTCGAATACGTATTTGTGAGGTGAGGATCATGCTGGATATTGAAAAAATGAACAGGCATCTGCAGGACCTGGGCGGGACTTACATACTCAACCATGCAAGGCGCTGCCTTGTCATCGCGAAAAAACTGGCCGAAGAAGAGAACCTGGCATATGACGAAGACATACTGACATTTTCCTGTTATTTTCACGATATAAGCGCATTCAAGCCGTACCGGCCCGAAGGGAAGTTCGACCATGCGGAGGAATCAGCCAAAATTGTGCCGGCTCTCGCAGCAGAGTACAGTATCAACGATGCTTACAAAATCAGTGCAATAGAAGAAGCAGTCAGATACCACGATAAGTGCGGACAGGGTACGGCAAATGAAACAAAACTGCTGAGGAATGCCGATGCGGTCGATTATCTCGGATTTATCGCAGTCGCGCGTGATTTTTCAAAACAGCATGAAGAGATGACAAAAGCCATTGCGGCACTGAAAAAGCACCTGGCAGAGTTTTCAGCCCTGCTGGAACTGGATTCGGCTAAACGCATGGCTGAACCCAGGATCAAAAAGCTGGAAACCTTTTTGCGCGAGTTTGAGGAAGAGACCTTTGGCCTTTACTGAAATTCATGAGTATATAAGTGCTGACACCACATTTTCCACGGCCATGAAAGATGTGCTGACCAGCCTTGTCGATTCACGGGGTTTTTCTTTGATGCTTAAACGGATGATATGGGATACGGCATCGATGCTATCATGTTTTTTGATTCTCCTGAAATAAAAACTATAGCAATAAATGGCATGGAAATAACTGCTTTGTGTCAAATATATTATAAATGTAACCATTCGGATCAGATGTTTTTCGGCAGAAAGCTCTATCGATGATTGTGTGATACGTACACTGCTGCACTGTTCCCGGCTTATGCCTAGGGCATTGGATATATATAAACGTATGGGATATGAGGTCATAAAGGAGCAAAAAATACTGGAATATTATTTGCAATGTCCTTCAGCCAACTGACCCGTAAACCAGCACAGTATGATGCCCGGCCTGTTGACGGCGTATGTCGGGATACGCCATATCTGAAGTATCTGTTACATTGGTCCGGCAATAGAAAAACAGCATAAGGCAGCATTCTGCATGCGGATGCTGCCTTAAAGGCTGTGTGGTTATTGCCTTTTCGTATGACTGCCTTCTTGTTTTTTATTGCAGCGTTTCATATTTCTTCTGTAAATATTCTATACCTGTACGTCCGGTGCTTCATTTGCAGGGGTCTTTTTTGTGCGGACATTTCTCGTAATATTCACCATAGTACTTGTGTGTCGCATCTTCGTATTTGTGCACGTGGCCGTCGGCTTCCTTCGTGATGGCGCAGTACATGTGGTAGTGCTTGCCGCCCACGTATATGGCCGGCCCCGTGGCATTGCGGTACTCATGGACATGCCCGTCTTCAAGCGACGTCTTGCCGTTCATGTAATGGATATGTCCGGGTTCATCGGGATCGCAGCTTGTCACGCCTTCATAGTTGTGCCAGTGCCGGTCGTCTATCGTTGTTTTGCCCAGATAGTAATGTGAATGCATAAAACCACCTCCGATATATTGTATATTATGTTAACTCCACTACTTGTGTGATTGGTCCCGGGCATTTGGCGCATGATTGAAAAACAGGTACCATTTTGCTAAAATAAAATATAAACAGAAACATCCGGACAGTGTGTCCACAGGCATCGGGCATCTTCTTCCCGCAGGGAAAACGCTGGTGCTACATCATAGTGCTCCCGGAGGTATTATGAAAATAGACCCTCGCCATGAATTG
>DGEQ01000041.1:16900-34228 GCA_002386045.1 Hungateiclostridiaceae bacterium UBA3922
ATGCGCAATGAAGAGGTGCCGGTGGAACGGCGGGTCTTCGAAAGGTATCCTGTATCGCTCATGGTAAGTGCCCGGAAGAAGTACTCGAACAGACGCATGCAGATGTTGGTGAGGAATATCAGCCTGTACGGAATGATGGTGGTTTCCGATAGCGAGCTTGATGAACATGAACATATAGACATCGATCTGATAACAGAAAAGAACATGTTTTATTTCAGCGGCATGGTCGTGTGGAAGAAGAAAGTGATCAACAACTGCTTCGAGTACGGCCTCCAACTGACGCATTACGACATAGCCACCAGGCACCAGTTCCAGGATTACCTGTCCAGGCAGAAAGCCAACTTTGCCAACATGATACCGCGGGCTAGATGAACGCGGTCACAGGAGCCTGTAGAAATCCAGGTTTTCCTGCAATACCGGGTCCAGTGAGCCGTGCGCCCGTATATAAGCCTTGTACCGGTTTTCCAGTTCCTTTGCCTTCCTGGCACGCTGGATGTTGAACTGGTGCAGCAGGTCCTTATAGATCGGCTGCTTTTCCAGCCGCTCCCTGATCGGCCTGGAAAACGGACAGTGCTTTATGAATATGCTCCTTGCGACCCTGTTGAGCCTGGGGTTCCCATTGGATTCATTATTTATCCATATTTCATATTCCGACGTGAATATTTCGCGCAGCCTGTTATGGTGCTTCGCTATCAGTGCCTTGACCTTTTCCTTTGCTTCTTCGGTAAGGTCGCGGTTCTTGCGGTAGAACTGTATGTAATCCGCATATTCGGATGTTAGCGAACTTTGCGTTATGTCATTCCATGCGGTGCCCATCATGGTCCTGCACAGTTCCCACCTGAAGTTGCCCGCAAGCCTTACGAACATTTCGTCCAGGTTCTCGTCCGTAAAAACGGGCAGTATGAACCTTCCCGGGCTGCTCCTTACCCTGCCGGAGATTTCCTGCCACATCATGGACCTGGTACCGTAGACAGGCATGAGGATTATGTCGGGCATCACCTTTCTCATGACCAGTTCTTTTTCGATGCCCTTTTCGGCGTTTAAGTAGTTCAGCTCCCTGTGGAAGAGCGAAAAATCTATCTCAAGTATCCTGTTCAGCTTTTCGCAGACGAGGGAGGGGGATACGAACGAACGGCAGGGGTCGTAGGGCGCAGCGTCCCTGTGCAGTATCGGGAAATACTGCGATATCCTTCCCTGGACCAGCTTGTGGTTTGTCTTCACCATGTTGCTGATCTCAAAATCCAGCCTGTCCTCCCGGTTGTTCATGTAGGCCGCCTTGTCGTTTTCGGTCAGGCGTCCCATCTTTTTTAGTTCCCTGAACGTATCCGCGTAGTCATTCCCGAAGCTGTCGACGGACGGGTCCCTGGTCATGTTGTATATTTCAGTCAGCCATCCGGGCATGAAGTAAACATCTACCGTACTGTCGGAAGCATGGTTCATGCCGGCCAGCCTGTATATCGCCATGGTCTGGCTGATATCCAGGAGTTTCTCATCCATATAGCCGTAAGACAGGAACATCCTGATCAGCCTTGAATCATCCTTTGTCCTGAGGGCTTTTCTGAAGACCGCGGCATAGATGTCAAAGAACATGTCGGACACTGCTTTCCTGACAGCCCTGGCGGATTCGTCAGCGGAAGTCTTGTCCTTGAGGTTCCTGAAGGCTGTAAGGTTCATCAGGAAATAAGTTGCCTTGTCTTCGGGGATCTCGGCGTATTCCAGTATTTTGGCCGCACTGTTCTGCAACTCCTCGGGAAGGCTGAGTATGTCGTCCGGTGAAACAGATATGCTGCCCTGATCGCTTTCATCCGTCACGTGAGAGGACAGCGCGGCCGTCCTGTCTGAATGGATGTGGTCGAAGTAATCGAAATCTATGCCCGTATCGTGCTTGTATACCGATGCGATATGGGACGATATTTCCTTCAGTTTCTCATATATGTACGATGCGGCATCCAGTGCGGGAGCATGGTCAAGACCCATTTCCTTCATCTCGAATGCCGCTTTCATGAACGCATCGTATGCATCTTTTCCTTCAGTTCCGTAGAGCAGTCCCATCGTATCCTCAAGCTGACCGAACACGCGACGCAGGATTTCTGCTATTTCTGCCAGGCACTGCGACGCCTCGGCTGCATGCTTCCCTGTCACATATGCGTCAGCCGCGAAGAAGAGGTTCCTGATGTTGGGCGAAATGCCGTCCAACTGCCGGTAATAGCGGATCTTATCACATAACCCGCTGATTTCAGGCATTATTGCCTGTCCGGCTGTTTCAGCGGTTTCAATGAACTGCCTGCTGAAGGCAGCAGGTATCGTGATGCCTTTTTCGGCAAGCAGGGCTGCCGCAGATCTTCCTGTCTCGGAAACGTGCCCCGGCACCGCGGTGGATCCGTATGCATCGCAGAGCGAAACATAGTAGGCACACAGGCTGCGGTATATGCCGTCTATCGTTCGGCAGTATGCAAGGGCGCTTTCGAAGGTCCGGTATGCTTCCAGTACCAGGCAGGTTATTGAATCTATTACCCTGGAGCCATGCTCCCTGTGCTCCTTTATAAGCTTTTCGACATCATGTGCGTTTTGCGCAGGATATGGGCAAAAGCAGCAGTCTGATGCAGCCGTGTATGTCATCAGGCTCTGCCCGCCGGCAAACAGTTCACCGACCCCTACGAAAATGTCCCGTTCCAGGTCGAACAGCCTGTATCCTGAACGGGCCGTGCCATCCGGGTCCGAAGGTCCCGGCTGTGTGCATGCAGGGGAGATATAGACTTCTACCCTTCCCTGGAGAAGCAGTTTCAGGGAATCCGGTTTCTCACCTTCGATCATGACTGCCTGGTTTGCAGGCACTTTCAATACGTTGTTGCTGATCGGCTGAGGATTCATTTGACCGCTCCGTCATGGAATAGTATTGAACATCAGCGTTGCAAGAACGACTGTTCCGGCTTTCTTCTTCTTAATATTATACATTATTTCTGCGCTATATCAAAGTGAAGCAGTCATGGACCGGCAGGATTGGACCAGGTGCGCAGCACGGTCGCTGCATTTCAGGAGCTCCGGTCGGCCATGGCTTCCCGGATGTCGGCGAGGACGAGACCGTCGTTCTTCTCCTCGGCCCACCTGATATTCCACTCGTTTTCAAAGAGCAGCACCGGCCTTCCCCAGTTATCCACGACCACTGCCGTCGAGCTTGTCAGGTTGAGGCTCCCGGGATCGCCGACATCTGAAACCATCCATCTTGCATGCTTGTACGGAAGGTGGCTGACCCTGGGTTCGACGCCGTATTCATGCCTGAGCCTGTGCTCGAGCACCTCGATCTGGAGTATGCCCACTGCTCCCACGATTACCGACTCCATGCCTGAATCAGGCTGCCTGAACACCTGTATCGCGCCTTCTTCCGAAAGTTCGTTCAGACCCTTGACGAACTGCTTCCTTTTCATCGAATCGGCGGGGGAGACCCTGGCAAAGTGCTCGGCAGGGAAAACCGGGATACCTTCGTACCTGAACCGGCTGCTGCCTTCGCACAGGGTGTCGCCTATCCTGAATATGCCTGGGTCGAACACTCCTATGATATCGCCGGGATATGCTTCTTCCACGATCGCTCGTTCCTGCGCCATGAACTGCTGCGGCTGTGCCAGCCTTACCTCCTTGCCGGTCTGTACGTTCCAGACATGCATGCCTTTCGTGAACCTGCCGGAACAGACGCGTATGAATGCAAGCCTGTCCCTGTGCGTGGGATTCATATTCGCCTGTATCTTGAAGACGAACCCGGAGAAGTCCCCGGACACGGGGTCGATCTCGCCGGCATCCGACATCCTTGGGCCGGGACACGGAGCCATTTTCAGAAATTCTTCGAAAAACGGCTGCACTCCGAAGTTGGTCATGGCACTTCCGAAGAACATGGGAGTCAGTTCCCCGCGGAGGACCTTTTCCAGGGAAAATTCGTCGCCTGCCACGTCCAGCAGTTCGATCTCCTCGCACAGCCTGTTGTGGTGATAGCTGCCCAGCAAGTCTGCGAATACCGGGTCGTCGACAGAACCTTTGACGGAGTTCACTATGGTGCTTCCATGTTTGCCTCCTTCGAAGAGTTCTATCTGCCTTAGCTGCCTGTTGTATACGCCCCTGAAATCACCGTCGGTCCCGATAGGCCAGTTCATCGGGTATGAGCGGATGCCGAGCACGTTTTCTATCTCTTCCATCAGCAGGAACGGGTCCTTGCTGGCCCTGTCCATTTTATTGACGAATGTAAAAATCGGGATGCCCCTCATTTTGCAGACATGGAAGAGCTTTATCGTCTGCGCCTCCACGCCTTTTGCGCCGTCGATGAGCATCACTGCGCTATCTGCCGCCATGAGGGTCCTGTAGGTATCCTCGCTGAAATCCTGGTGGCCCGGAGTGTCGAGGAGGTTTATGAAATACCCGCCATACTCGAACTGCATGACGCTGGTGGTGACGGATATGCCCCTCTGCTTTTCTATCTCCATCCAGTCCGAAAGGGCAAAGTTCCGTGCTTTTCTAGCCTTGACGGCACCTGCCAGCCTGATGGCCCCGCCGTAGAGCAGCAACTTTTCGGTTATCGTAGTTTTACCTGCGTCAGGATGCGATATGATTGCGAAAGTCCTTCTTCTTTCAGTTTCCGTCCTTATTTTCCCGATCTTGTCCAAATCCGTTCTTTCATCCATTTTTCCGACCATTCCCCTATTAATTTTTCATTTCATATTAACGCATCACGAACATTCCTGTCAAACACATGGTAAATATACTATAATAGAAATATAGTATTACCCTGGAAGGTGAGGAGGAAGCAGATGGCATACACAAAAGAACAGGTAAAAGTCACGCTGGATCCGAAAGTAACGGTGACGGTCCCAAAAGGTACGGCCCTGCTCGAACTGGCACGCGAATATGCGCATCTCCGGCGCGAGACGATAATCGCGGCTAGGGTCGACAATGATATAAAGGAACTGACATACCAACTGCAGGATGACTGCAGCGTGAGCTTCATCGACCTCACTGAGGAAGACGGGATGAGGATATACAGGAGAAGCCTGTATTTCATATTCATGAAGGCGGCATATGACCTGTTCCCCGACAGGAGGGTCATCATCAGCCATGCCGTTGGAGGCGGTCTGTACTGTGAACTGCAGGGGGAAAAGGAACTTGAGCCGCATGAAGTGGAGAACCTGGAGAAGCGCATGCATGAGATCGCAGAGCAGGCGCTGCCTTTCGAAAAAAGAGAGATACCGCTCGCGGAAGCCAGGGACCTTTTCGAGTCCACGGGCAGGATGGACAGGTACCGTGCCATAGAGCACAGGAACAAGCAGCTTGTCACGATCTATAACTGCGGCGGCATGGATGATTATTTCTACGGCTACATGGCTCCTGATACCGGGTATATAAAGGTATTCGGCCTTAAGTACTACCATGGCGGGATAATCATACGTTTTCCCGACAAGTCTTCGCCGCGGACATTGCCCGAATTCATCGAGCAGGAAAAACTGTTCAATATTTACCTCGAGTTCAAAAGATGGGGACGCATACTCGAGATCGAGAACGTAGGCCAGCTGAACGCCCTCGTGAAAGAAGGCAGGGCAGCCGAAATAATCAGGATAGCCGAGGCGCTGCACGAAAAGAAGATAGCGAGCATAGCGGACATGATCGCAGGAAGCGGTCACAAAAAACGGATCATCCTGGTGTCCGGCCCGTCCTCGTCGGGCAAGACCACGTTCGCGCAGCGGCTCGCCATACAGCTGCGGGTCAACGGCCTCAAGCCCGTCACGATCCACCTCGACGATTACTTCGTCGACCGTGAGAACACCCCGAGGGATGAAAATGGCGATTACGATTTCGAGGCGCTGGAAGCCATAGATGTGAAACTGTTCAACAAACACCTCAACGACCTTCTTCGCGGGAAAGAGGTGGAACTGCCGATATTCAACTTCAACACGGGCCAAAGGGAGCCGGTCGGCAGAAAGTTGCAGATAGACGAAGAGCATGTGCTGATCATCGAGGGCATACACGGCCTCAACGACAGGCTCACATCCGAGATACCGCAGGAGAGCAAGTTCAAGATATATGTAAGCGCCCTTACGTCCATGAACATCGACGACCACAACAGGATACCGACCACCGACAACCGGATCATCAGGAGGATAGTGAGGGATCACCAGTTCAGGGCGAGCAGCGCGGTGGATACGATCAAAAGGTGGCCGTCCGTGAGGCGCGGCGAGGACAGGAATATCTTCCCGTTCCAGGAGAGCGCCGATGTGATGTTCAATTCGGCGCTGATGTATGAGCTTGGCGTTCTGAAAACATTCGCTGAGCCGCTGCTCATGGAGATAGACAACAGCACCGTCGAATACTCGGAGGCAAGAAGGCTCATCGAATTCCTGAGCTACTTCCTGCCGATAGATGCAAAGGACGTTCCCGCCAATTCCATCATCAGGGAGTTCATCGGCGGAAGCTGCTTCTATTGAGGAACCATTTCATTGGCATATTTGAACTGTCCGCCGGGCAGCCTGGGCATCTCGACGGGATATTCCCGGCACCGTCCGGCCCGGATAATGAAAGGCTCCATGGAGGTGCCGCCGAAGCGGCCCCATGGAGCCGGTGCATTGTCAGGAGCGCATGCCCGTCGCTGTCAGCCGTTGTCCTTCTTATAGTAATGGAAAGTATCGCAGTCGGTCTGTTCGGACGTTGTGGATCCTCTCGGCCCGACATGTATCTGTGATGCGCTGCAGCGGTCGCCCTGCATGTAGTAATAGCAAGTGTCCACCGAACAGATGATGCCTTCGTTGGGACGATCCATTTTCCGTGCTTTCATGGTCAAGCCTCCTTATGATTAGACTTCAGGATTAGTATTAGCGATATGAATTATTTTATTATCTCCGCCCGGCCTCGTTTTTTGCCCGTTTTGAAAGACATTGGCCCGGATCCGGCCAAAAATTTTATTTTATTGACTTATTTAATTGATTTGCGTTTTCTTAAATAGTATACTTAATAATGTAATATTAAAAAGATGTCGGGAGGGGAGATTATGGCTTACCTGTTAGGTATTGACATTGGAACATCGGGCACCAAGACAGTTTTATTCGATGAACACGGCAAAACCATTGCAAGCTCACTCAACGAGTATCCGCTTTACCAGCCGAAGATAGGATGGGCCGAACAGGACCCTGAGGACTGGTGGAAAGCCACTTGCGACGGCATACGCGCAGTACTGGCAAAAAGCGGAGTCAAACCGGAAGATATCAGTGGTGTCGGGCTTTCAGGCCAGATGCACGGCCTGGTCGTACTGGATGCGGACAACAAAGTACTCAGGCGTTCCATCCTTTGGTGCGACCAGAGGACCACGGCTGAATGCGAACAGATCACATCCATCATCGGTGCGAAGAGGCTGATAGAAATTACGGCAAACCCCGCACTCGTAGGATTTACCGCATCCAAGATCATGTGGGTGAAAAACAACGAGCCTGATGTTTTCGAAAAGATCAAAAAGATCCTTCTCCCGAAGGACTACGTCAGGTTCAGGCTGACGGGCGAATTTGCCACTGAAGTTTCGGACGCCAGCGGCATGCAGCTCATGGATATACCCAACAGGTGCTGGAGCGATGAAGTGCTTTCAAAGCTCGGGATAGAGAAGCAGTGGCTGGCCGACCTGTATGAATCCCAGGAGGTCAGCGGCCATGTCAGCAGGGAAGCTGCCGAAGCGACTGGGCTCAAGGCCGGGACGCCGGTGGTCGGCGGCGGAGGAGACCAGGCGGCGGGCGCCGTAGGAAACGGCATCGTCAAGCCGGGAGTCGTATCTTCGACCATTGGCACTTCAGGCGTTGTATTCGCCTATCTCGACAAGATCAGGATAGACCCGCTGGGACGGCTCCAGACGTTCTGCCATGCTGTACCGAACACCTGGCATGTCATGGGTGTCACACAGGCAGCCGGATTTTCGCTCAAATGGTTCAGGGACAACCTGTGCCGGGATGAGATGAACGTTGCTGACCTGATGGACACCGATCCATACGTATTGATGGACAAGGAAGCAGAAAAGGTGAACCCGGGCAGCAACGGGCTCATATATCTTCCTTACCTTATCGGCGAAAGGACGCCGCACCTCGACTCGGATGCAAGGGGCGTCTTCTTTGGGCTTTCAACGGTACATAAGAAGAGCGATATGATCAGGTCCGTCATGGAAGGCGTCACATTCAGCCTTAAGGACTGCCTGAACATCATCGCGGACCTGGGCGTGGAGATCAGCGAGGTGCGTGCTTCGGGTGGCGGCGGGAAGAGCAGGCTCTGGAAGCAGATGCAGGCTGATGTTTTCGGCCTTCCTATCACGACCACCAATTCCAGCGAAGGTCCTGCCCTGGGCGTTGCGCTGCTGGCAGGAGTAGGCACGGGCGTGTACAAGGACGTGGCAGAGGCATGCGACGTGGCTATCAAGCCGGTCGAAGTCCAGCAGCCGAACACTGCGAACACGGAAGTTTACTCGAAGTTCTACAAACTGTACTGCCAGCTTTACAAATCTCTGAAGCAGGATTTCAAGGAACTGGCGCAGATAATGAAAAGCATATGAGGTTAGCAAATGACAAAGGGAAGGACCGGAAACAGCAAATTCCTGAAAGCTTATAACGAAACCGGCATACTGGACCTGATCCGCATGAAACAGGCTGTTTCGAGAGCGGAGCTTTCCAAGGAAACAGGATTGTCGCCTACCGCCATAGGCGCCATAGTATCGTCGCTGATGGAGAAAGAATACATCCACGAGATCGGGACGGGTGAGTCGAGCGGCGGGAGGAAGCCCGTGCTCCTGGAACTGAAGCCGGGTTCCTGGTATTCTGTCGGACTGGATATAGAGGTCGACACTGTACAGTACGTGCTGATGGACATCACCGGACAGGTGCTGCATGAAGGGTCGGTCCCGCTGCGCGTGAACACGCCGGAGATGACAGTCATGGCCTCTGAGGCATGTGTCAGGCAAATGATGCGGAAGTTTTCCATCAGGAAGGAAAGGCTGCTGGGAGTGGGCATATCGGTTCCCGGGATCGTCGACTCCAAGTCCCGGAGGGTCGTACTGGCGCCGAACATAGGATGGGAAGACGCGGATCCTGCCGGGATGCTGGAATCGGAGATCGGGCTTCCCGTATATATCGAAAACGAGGCAATGGCGTCTGCCATCTGCGAGAACTGGATAGGGTCATGCCAGACAGCCGGCAACTTCGTGTGTCTCAATATCAGGTCGGGCATAGGAGCGGGTATTTTCACCGGAGGCATGCCTTACAGGGGGACCAGCGGCAGTGCCGGCGAGGTCGGCCACCTGGTCGTCGACGAAAACGGCCCGAGATGCGGCTGCGGCAACCGCGGATGCCTTGAGACGCTGGCTTCCACCGGCAGCATCGTCGAAAAGGCCAGGAGGCTGGCAAGGAAGGGCTTGGTTTCAAACCTGAAGAAAGTGGAAAACTTTGACGGGATCACGCTGGAGGACATAGCGGATGCAGCAAGGGCCGGAGATGCGGCAGTGATAAGCCTGCTGGAAGATGCCGCGCGCTACATAGGCATAGCCCTGTCCTATATCATCAATACCCTCAATCCGTCCAGGATCGTGCTGGGCAAGGACTTTACCGTATACGGCGACCTGGTCCTGGACACACTCAGAAAGATAATAGATGCAAGGGCACTAAAGAGGCCTGCCTCGAACGTAGAGATCGTCATATCGCAACTGGGCGAGCGGGCATCGACACTGGGGGCGGCGATAATCCCCCTCAAGAAACTGTTTGGGAGATAGGCTGTTCATTGCGGCGCATGGACAATGCGCAGGTCAAAATATATCAAAAATGGAGGTTATATCATGGCTGAGTATTTTAAAAACGTACCAAAAATCAAGTACGAAGGCAAAGGTTCCGACAACCCGCTGGCTTTCAAATACTACAACCCGGATGAAGTAGTGGCGGGCAGGAGGATGGAGGACCACCTGAGGTTTGCCGTGGCATACTGGCACACTTTCCAGGCGACCGGAACAGATCCGTTCGGACCGGTAGGCACTGCCGTAAGGCCCTGGAACCACATCACAGATCCGATGGACCTGGCAAAGGCGAAGGTCGAAGCGTGCTTCGAATTCTGCGAAAAGCTCGGAGTGCCTTTCTTCTGCTTCCATGACAGGGACATCGCTCCCGAGGCAGACACGCTGAGAGAGACCAACAAGAGGCTCGACATCATCGTCGCGGCCATCAAGGACAGGATGAAAGACAGCCCTGTCAAGCTCCTGTGGGGAACCACCAATGCGTTCGGACATCCGAGGTTCACACACGGTGCTTCCACATCGCCGCATGCCGAAGTGTTCGCATATGCCGCCGCCCAGGTCAAGAAGGCAATGGAGATCACCAAGGAACTCGGCGGCCAGAACTACGTATTCTGGGGCGGCAGGGAAGGCTACGAGACCCTGCTCAATACCGACATGAAGCTCGAACTCGACAACATGGCACGCTTCCTCGGGATGGCAGTCGACTATGCGAAAGAGATCGGTTTCGACGGCCAGTTCCTGATCGAGCCCAAGCCGAAGGAACCCACGAAGCACCAGTATGATTTCGATTCGGCGACGGTCATAGGATTCCTCAAGACATACGGGCTGGATCCCTACTTCAAGCTGAATATCGAGGCAAACCATGCTACACTGGCACAGCATACATTCCAGCATGAACTGCATGTAGCCCGTATCAACAACATGCTCGGCAGTATCGATGCGAACCAGGGAGACCTGCTGCTCGGCTGGGATACCGACCAGTTCCCGACGAACATTTACGACACGACGCTTGCCATGCTCGAAGTCCTCAAGATGGGCGGCTTCACCAAGGGCGGCCTGAACTTCGACGCGAAGGTCAGGAGAGGTTCATTCGAGCCCGAAGACCTGTTCATCTCCCATATCGCAGGCATGGACGCTTTTGCAAAGGGCCTGAAGGTTGCTGCAAGGATAATCGAGGACGGCAAGTTCGACAAGTTCATAGCCGAAAGGTATTCGAGCTACACGACCGGCATCGGCAAGGACATAGTCGAAGGCAAGGTCGGCTTCAAGGAACTCGAGCAGTATGTGATGGATCTCGGCAAGGTCGAGATCAAGTCCGGCAAGCAGGAAATGCTCGAAGTATGGCTCAACAGCTATATACTCGAGGAGTAATGCCTGGTTTGGCCAGGTGTGCGGCGCAAGGCTGCGCAAAGCGATCACGTACGGTGACCCGCCGATCGCATACGGCGCTGTATGGATCGCGCACAGTGATGATCCGCACACAGTGACGTGAAACACGGACAAACAGCCCGGGGCGGCGTATCGGTCATGCTGAACGATACGGCCTTCCCCGGGCTGTTTTTTACAGGAAGTGTGGCACTCCTCAGCGAAGAGGGACTCCTTTTTGGTTGAGTAATGTCACACTTGCAAGAGTTACGGGGACACTCCTTAGCAATGAGGAGTGGGGCACTCCTCGCAAACAAGGTGTGGGAACGCTCCTCACCCCTTAGGGAATGCATCTTCACAGAGGAGTGACCCTGCATCTTGTTTTCAGAAGGGTGTCCCCATACCACTTTTTTGAGGAGTTACCCCTTTCCTTGTTCGTGAGGAGTGTCCCCTTTCTGCTTTTCGTGTCCCCTTTTATTAGCGATTTGCATAGGATGACAGGGGCAGATCGTTTGCTGTTGGCAGGAGATCGATATGTATTATGTGAGCAAAGGCGGCAGGAGGACGATAAAGCCGTACGACAGGGACAGCGCCGTCAAGTATGCGCATAAATGGGCTTACGGGAGGAATCCTGCTTATTACGACTTCGAAAAGCTCGGAGGAGACTGTACCAATTTTGCCTCGCAGTGTATATATGCGGGAAGCGGAGTGATGAATTTCACGCCGGTCTACGGCTGGTATTATATCAACTCATACAACAGGACGGCTTCCTGGACCGGCGTCAACTACCTGTATAGATTTCTTGTGAACAACAAGGAAGAGGGACCTTTTGCGGAAGAAGTGGATATTGCCGACGTCAGACCCGGGGATATCGCCCAGTTGTCTTTTTCAAACAGTAATTACTTCCATCATTCACCGGTCATCGTTGAAGTTACCGGGACGCCGGCCATGGAAAACATACTTGTGGCTGCCCACACTTTCGATACCGACTATTACCGGCTTGCGGACTTTGAACCGGCTTATGTCAGGTTCCTGCATATAGTCGGCGTTCGTACCTGGTAAGGCCGTGCTGCTGATGCCGCAGCCGGTACGCGTTCCTGTTCCTTCGCCTTTTTTCCGGGACGGTGTGTGGTCCTGGCCTCTGCGAAGTCTTACTTCCTGGCACCGGTTTTCCCGGCCGGCTTTTCCAGGGGAACGTCTTCTTCAGTTATGACCTTGTCCAGGTCCAGCAGCAGTATCAGCCTGTCACCGACCTTTGCGGTACCGCTCAGGAACTTGTCCCTTACGGTCTCCAGTGCAGCAGGTACAGGTTCATACTGGCTGTCGTCTATCTTGATTATTTCCCGTACACTGTCCACGATAAGTCCTACGACAGAATCATCCGATGTTCTTGCGATTATTATCCTGGTGTCTTCGCTGAATTCGGGGCAGGGCAGATGGAAACGCTTCCTGAGGTTGAAAATGGTATGTACCTTGCCTCTCAAGTTGGCCAGTCCCTCGATGTAGTCCGGCGCGTTCGGTATCCTGAAGATTTCGAGCATCCTTTCGATGATGCTGACTTTCTCGATTTCAAGACCGAACTCATCACCGTCGACCAGGAACACCACGTATTGCTTCACACCCACTTTGACCCCTCCTGTTACAGGTGTTATCTATACTTTATATCGGCCATCATGTACGGTAACTTGCGTTTATCTTTACATAATCATATGAGAAGTCGCATGTCCAGACACGGTCCGAATACACGCCCCTGTTGAGCTTTACCAGGACCCTGACTTCATCCTTTTCAAGCAGCTTCCGGGCTTCGGCTTCGTCGAAATCGACTGCGCACCCGGATTTGCACATGGGTATGTCTCCTATATATATATCGATATGAGCAGGGTCAAACTCTGCACCTGAATAGCCGACCGCGGTCATTATCCGCCCCCAGTTGACATCGTTTCCGAACATCATCGTTTTCACCAGCGGCGACTTTGCTACCGCACAGGCGGCCTTATATGCGTCATCCGGGTTCTCCGCCCCTTCGACAGCGACCTCCACCAGCTTTGTGGCGCCTTCTCCGTCTTTGGCTATAAGTTTTGCCAGGTATGTGCATATATACTCCAGTCCGGCGACGAACTTTTCGTAATCTTCTCCCTCGTTTGTTATACCCGGGTTCTCTGCCATTCCGTTGGCAAATATGACCACCATGTCGCATACGCTGGTATCGCCGTCGACGGTGACCCTGTTGAAAGTTGATCTCACGACAGTCCTCAGCGCCTTGTCCAGCAACACCCTGTTAATATTTACGTCGGTGGTGATAACGCCTATCATGGTCGCCATGTTGGGGTGTATCATGCCGGAACCCTTGGCCATGGCGCCGATCACCACGCGCGTGTCCTGCAGTTCCAGTTCTATCGCTATTTCCTTGGGAATGGTGTCGGTGGTCATGATGGCTTCTGCGGCATCACGCCCACCGTCAGGATCCATGTTTGAAACGAGTTCATCAAGGGCGGGAATGATCGCATCCATGTCCAGGGGGACCCCGATGACGCCCGTCGACGCCACCAGGATATCCTGTGGCCTGCAGTCGAGAAGTTCCGACGTGACCTCAGCTATCCTGAGAGCATCCCCGTAGCCCCTGTCGCCGACGCAGGCATTGGCGTTGCCGCTGTTGATGACTATCGCGTTTGCATAACCTGTTTTCATATGCTCCATCGTCAACCGGAGCGAATGTCCCTTGACCTTGTTGGTTGTAAAAACACCGGCTATTGCAGCGCTGTCCTCAGAACAGACGATGGCGAGATCTTTCCTGCCGTCCTTTTTGAGCCCGCATGCTACGCCGGTTGCAAAAAAACCTTCCGGAGCCGTAACTCCGCCTTTTATAACATTCATCAAAACACTCCGCTCTGTTTTGGAATCTTTTCTACCTTTTGCTCTGAATAAGTAAATTATACATAATAAAACCGGAGCATTCAATAAAAACCTCCGGAATCAGTGCAGTTTTGCAACTTCTGGGCAGTGCTGCAATCAACTTTTCATTTTTCTCAAGTTTTTTGTGCAACTTTACAACTTTTTGGCATGCAGATGGGATATCATACCATTAGTTTATATGATAATTTATATTGGCCGGGTTTTATGTTAACTATACAGTGCCAGTGAATGAACTTCGGGTTTTTTTGTGCCAAAAAGTTGCATTATTGCACATCTGGACCCCGGAAAATTATTCAGCTGTTATGAAAGGCAGTTTTGAAAAGCACTGCACCCATGCAGGCCACACCCATGCAGACCGTACCCTGCGGGCCGTGCATGTGTGCCAGGGCGTTCAGGCGCCTTTCCCCTTGACACATTTTTTTTAATATATTATATTAACCAATATAAATCGAATAGCGCACAAGACATTGAACGGGAGGAGTAGGCAGGGATCTGCCCCAAAGAGAGAAAGACCCGTGGGCTGGAAGGTCTTTCGGGGTAAGGCTGCTGAAGGTCGCCCGGGAGTCCTGCAGCAAAAAGCCGCAGAAAGCGGAACAACTGCAGCGGCAAATGGACCGTTATTCCTGAGAGTGCCCTGATAAAGGGAATTTTGGTGGTACCGCGGAGTATGCCCTTCGTCCAAATTTAAGGATGAAGGGCTTCACTTTTGAAAGGAAGTGGCATATGCCTGTACTAGAAATACTGGCCGGGCTCATTATGGCTGCCGGTGTGATCATCGTGGCGTCGGCGAAAAATATCGTGAAGAAATACGGCCTCGACAGGAAAGTGGTACTTGGGTATGAATCAGAGCTGGATGAATCGGAGGCAGAAAAATACAGGATGCTGAAAGCGACAGTTAATGTGAAGCTTTACGGCATGCTCGTCTTCCTGCCGGGAGTGATACTGCTTCTGATCGCTTTCACAAGGATGTAGCATACAAGCAGGATACAGCATACAGGCAGGTTATAGCTCACAGGCAGGATGAAATATATAGACAGAAAACAGCATACAAGCATGATGCAGCTTACTGGAAGGATGCAGCATACAGGCGGGGCAACAGCCTGACGATACAGTGAATGGCTGATGGAACGATGTGCCCATCACAAAACGATCATAAATCGGACGATTCGAAAACAACTGCAGCCGGGAGGAGATTTGATGGAAAGGATAAATGAGTTGGCAAAAAAATACGATCCGTCACAGGTGGAGGACAGGCTTTATAAAGAATGGACGGAAAAGGGTTATTTCCATGCGGAGCCGGACGACAGCAAGACGCCGTTCACCATAGTGATACCTCCGCCGAACATCACCGGACAGCTTCACATGGGGCATGCCCTCGACAATACACTGCAGGACATACTGATCAGGTGGAAACGGATGCAGGGCTACTGCGCGCTGTGGCTGCCGGGCACGGACCATGCCAGCATAGCCACTGAGGCGAGGATCGTCGAGACCATGGCAAAAGAGGGCCTGAAAAAGGAAGACATAGGCCGGGAAAAATTCCTTGAAAGGGCCTGGGAATGGAAAAGGGTCTATGGCGGCAGGATAGTGGAGCAGCTCAAGAAGCTGGGCAGCTCTTGCGATTGGGAAAGGGAAAGGTTCACGATGGACGAGGGCCTTTCGAAGGCCGTGCTCGAGGTTTTCGTCAGGCTTTATGAAAAAGGCCTCATCTACAGGGGCGACCGCATAATCAACTGGTGTCCCAAGTGCTGTACATCCATATCGGATGCGGAAGTGGAATACGAGGAACAGGAAGGCAGTTTCTGGCACATAAAGTACCCGATAAAGGACGGCGACGGGTTCGTGACGGTAGCTACGACCAGGCCGGAGACAATGCTCGGCGATACGGCAGTCGCAGTCAACCCGGAAGATGAGAGGTACAAAGACCTGGTAGGCAAGACGGTCATACTGCCGCTGATGGACAGGGAGATACCGGTCATCGCAGACTCTTACGTGGATAAGGAATTCGGGACTGGCGTCGTGAAGATAACCCCGGCCCACGATCCCAACGACTTTGAAGTCGGCCTGCGCCATGGCCTTGAGCAGATAAGGGTCATGGACGACAGGGCAGTCATGAACGAGGATGCAGGCAGGTACGCCGGACTGGACAGGTACGAGGCAAGGAAGAAGATTGTGGAGGACCTGAAGGAACTCGGTCTGCTTGCAAAGATCGAGGGACATAAACACAACGTAGGCACATGTTACAGGTGCGGCACAGTCATCGAGCCAATCCTGTCAAGGCAGTGGTTCGTGAAGATGAAGCCGCTGGCAGAGCCTGCTATAGAAGTGGTCAGGAACGGGACGGTCAAATTCGTGCCCGAAAGATTTTCGAAAATATATTTCAACTGGATGGAGAACATCCAGGACTGGTGCATATCGAGACAGTTGTGGTGGGGCCACCGCATACCCGCATATTACTGCCAGGGATGCGGAGAGATGACGGTCGCCCGCGAGCAGCCTGATACCTGCCCTGTTTGCGGATCGCCGAACCTGGAACAGGACCCGGACACGCTGGACACATGGTTCAGTTCGGCTCTCTGGCCTTTCTCCACGCTGGGATGGCCGGAGAAGACGAGGGATCTCGAGTATTTCTACCCGACGGATGTGCTCGTTACGGGTTATGACATCATCTTCTTCTGGGTGGCCAGGATGATATTCTCGGCCCTTGAGCATACGGGCAGGGAGCCTTTCAAGTATGTGTTCATCCATGGCATAGTCAGGGACGCCCAGGGCAGGAAGATGAGCAAATCCCTCGGCAACGGGATAGACCCGCTTGAGGTCATAGAGCAGTATGGCACAGATGCGCTGAGGTTTGCGCTGACCACCGGCAACTCGCCCGGAAACGACCTGAGGTTCTCCACGGAAAAGGTGGAAGCCGGCAGGAACTTTGCCAACAAGATATGGAACGCTGCAAGATTCGTGCTGATGAACTTTGACGAAGGGGTGGACTTCAGCAGGATCGACAGGAGCAAATTAACGACGGCCGACAAGTGGATCCTGAGCAGGGCCAACACGGTCGTGAAGGAAGTTACGGAGAACCTCGAAAACTTCGAACTGGGCATCGCGCTCCAGAAAATATACGAGTTCATCTGGGAGGAGTTCTGCGATTGGTATATAGAACTCGTGAAACCCAGGCTCTTCGACAGGGACGACCCCACACGGCTTGAGGCGCAGTGGGTGCTGAACCATGTCCTCGGCACCGCGATGAAACTGCTGCACCCGTATATGCC
>DGEQ01000001.1:0-1409 GCA_002386045.1 Hungateiclostridiaceae bacterium UBA3922
GGGTTCAGCGGCTTCGGCCGGAACCCTACGCTCCTGATCCCGAGGCCAAGGCCGAGGAAATGCGCCCGCAGCTGCTCGGCAGTATAGTAATCAAGCAGGTCCCTCGCCATGGGCGGCTTGATCGCACCGCTGCTGCTTGCCTTTTTGTCCAGGAAGAGAAGGTGGTTGTTGACAATAAGCTCAGGCAGCTGGAGTTCGCCTTCAGGCGGGTCGACAACAGGGTCTTCGCCCTGCTGGCCCATGAACATCGCCATTTCGGCAGGACCGTAAAAATATACGTTGTCCTCCCCGAGAAACTGGTACACCTTCGAATCGCGGGAACACCACCACTGTTTCCACTCCTCCCTGTCCTTCCCGGCCATCTCCAGGAAGGTCATCGTGAAGGATATCGGGGCCCACAGCGACTCCGGCCAGACCCAGATCGTAAGGCCGTCCAGCCCCTCGATGCACGGCGCCGGCACTCCCCACTCGATATTCCCGGTCAGCCTGAACGGCACCAGCGTCTTTCCTGTCCTGTACCGGATCCCGTTTTCGGTAAGCACCGAGCACGCCCGCTCCCTGCTGTCAAGGTCCCCGAAGACCAGGGTCGCCGATGTCTTGCCTTCTTCGTCTGCCAGTTCGAACTCCGGAAGCATTTGCCTGATGGAGTCCAACTGGTCCAGGTAATCCTTCTTCACGTATATGACAGGCGGCTCCAGGAACTCCCTGATGCTTTTTATGGCAAACTTCCTCGAAGCAGGGTCGACCTCCAGCTTCTCCACCCATTGCAGCAGCAGTTCCCGGAAGTTCTCAAGCCTGAAGTACCAGTTCGTCACATCGCGCATTTCAGGTTTCCTGCCCGTGATGGTGCTCCTGGGGTTTATAAGCTCTGCAGGCATGTACTGGTGCCCAAGCGAGCACTCATCCGCGTAGGCTTTTTCAGACGAACAGCCGGCAACAGGACACCGGCCCACGACCTGGCGCCCGTTCAGGAAAACGCCTGCTTCGGCGTCGTAAAACTGTTTCGTGGTCAGTTTCACGAGATGGCCGTTTTCGTACAGCTTCCTGATGAAATAATCGGAAAACTCCCTGTGGATCTCAGCCGCACGCCCGATGCCCGAAGCGCCGAAAAGGTTCGCGCTGATGTGATATTGCTGCAGTACTTCCTTCTGCTTTTCATGGTTGCCCCGGACGAACTCATCGATAGTACCTTCGAACTCACCGCTTTCCACCAGCTGGCGGTAGTTCTCCAGTATCGGCGAACCGTAACAGTCCGTCCCCGAAACAAAAATCACGTTTTCGCTGCCTATGCGGTCGCGCAAAAACCGCGCAAACACGTCGGCATGGACGAAAACCCCGCCTATATGGCCAAGGTGGAGTTCCTTGTTGCCATACGGCATCCCTGCCGTGATGACAGCCCGTTTTGGAAA
>DGEQ01000001.1:1593-5014 GCA_002386045.1 Hungateiclostridiaceae bacterium UBA3922
TCAATTCTGCCCCCAAGTCGATCTCCTCCTTATCTCTCATATATTTGACCGGTATTTTTCCATATATTCAGTATTCAGCCGGGAACCTGTTTTGCCGGATCCCGCCGGCTGCCTGTCGTGCCAGAGGCATCAAAAAAGCCCCCGCACCCAGGATACTGTCCTGGGGACGAGAGCCCTGGCTCCGTGGTGCCACCCCGGTTCACCGACGCCTCGCGGCATCAGCCTCGGCAGGAACGAATGCGGAAAGTCCCGCTCGCAAATCATTCCCTGGCACTGTAACGGGTGCGCCCGCTGCAGCCTACTGGGGCCGGGTCTTTCTTCCGGGAACGTACATCCCTGCAAGTGCTGCTGTTACCTGCCGGGAACGTGATTTTATGCCGATACTGGCTTCCTTCCAGGGATCCGCATCTCTGTCTGCGCTGCGCTTCCTTCCAGGGATCCACGTCTCTGTCAGCGCTGCGCTTCCCTTCCAGGACCGTACATCCCTGCAGGATGCCGCACATCAAATCCCGCCGCCTGTTCGGTGCAGTGCTCCAAGGCCTGTTCAGCCGATCTCCAGTCCCCGCTCTCACCATCCCGGGTTCTCTGTGAAAGTAAGCATCGGCCTACTATCCCTCTTCATTGCGTTCGAACATGTTTTTGTCGATATATTGTTTTCAAATATTATATGCCTTTACGGCGCTATTGTAAAGCCTGTCCGTTTGCAGCCGGGCATTATGCAAACATTGCCCCCAAACCCAATATCTGATATCATTGAATGAAGGAAACCTGATGGTCGCACCAGGAAACCGGGTATATATACTTAAAAAATATATATCTCGAAAATTTTCAAAAGATGGAGCAGGAGAATATGCGAAAAATCAGTTCAAGGATCATTGCATTACTGGGTATTCTCGTGTTTATGATCTGTTCCGGCCAGGGTGTGGCAGCTTACATAACAGCCTACGATACGGTCATGGATGTGCTGGAAGAAACTTTGCCCAAGGCTGCCGCGGAATCTTCAGCTACAATAGAAAACGCGGTACAAAACCAGCTCGATAAGCTGCACATCATCTCATCGCTGGACTTCATGAAAGTATTGAAAAACAGCAATGCCGACATTTCTGCGCTGAAAGCCTTTATGTCGGATGAGATCAACCGTTCGGGCCATAAGCTTATGATACTGGCCGACAAAAACGGAAGGGTCGTCTACAGCAACGGCGCTGTTAATGACGTCAAAGGCGATCCTTTCTTCGAGAGTGCGCTTTCCGGCAATGAAGCCGTCTCGGAGCCTATGCTTGACAGCAGCGGTTCCGGCATCGTGATGGTATATGCAGTCCCTGTAAAGATCGACGGCGAAACAGCGGGAGTGCTCATGGCCTACAGGGACGGCCTTGAACTGAGCGAGTTCGCCGGCAGGATCAAGTACGGGGAAAGCGGAAATGCCTATATCATAAACAGGCAGGGCAGAACTATCGCACATGCCGATCAAAACATCATCCTGCAGATACTTGAAGCAGCAAGTGCAGGCCGTCCTGCCGATTCCGGCGACAACACGGCAGATGCCGCTTCTTCAGCAACGGCCGGTACTTCGATCGCCGATGCCGTATCCTCGGCAACAGCCGCTCCGGAAGCCGTTGATGCCGCCTCATCGGCAACGGCCCCAGCAGACGGTGAAGATACCGGTGTTCAGATACGCGCCAGTGAAAGCGTGTCCGCCCAGGTGGGCCTCGATGGGTTCTTCGACATACAAATGCAGATGACCGAAGGCAGGTTGGGCTTCGGCGAATTTGAATACAACGGCGTCCGGAAACTGACCGGGTTCGCGCCTGTCGAAAAGTACGGCTGGTCGATCGGGATCGCAGTGGACAGGGAAGAAATGCTGTCCGGCCTGTCGTCGCTCAGGCTCACGGTCCTGGTAATATCCGCCATATTCCTGGCAGCAGGGCTGATCATCGCATATTTGCTGGGCAAAGGCATCTCGGCACCCATCACCTACCTGTCCGGCGAGTGCAGCATAATGTCCGGCGGTGACTTCTCGCGGACCATGGCAGCAAAATATACAAAACGGCGGGACGAGATAGGCGAACTGGCCAGGGCTTTCGACAATATAAACGTCAACGTTTCGAAAATAATCCGCAATGTCGTCTCGGAAGCCGGAAGCGTCGGCAATGCGATCGCGAACGTAAATGAAAACATGGCTGCGCTGACAAATGAAATAAACTGCATGTCTGATATAATAAACAAGCTGTCCCAAAAAATGGACGAAAATTCCTCCTCGGCAGAAGAAATGAACGCCACGTCCGAGGAAATCGAAAGCGCCGTCGACTCCATCGCCGCTGATTCCGTGAAAAGTGCCGAAACCGCCGGCGAAGTGAGCAGGCGTGCCGAACAGCTCAAAGCCACCGCCATGGAATCCCAGGAGCGGGCACAGGAGATCCGCGCGGACGTTGCGGTAAGGCTGAGGAATGCAATAGAACAGTCAAAGGCCGTGGAGAACATAAGAGTGTTGTCCGACGCCATCCTGGACATAGCATCGAGGACCAACCTGCTCGCACTGAACGCCGAAATAGAAGCCGCACAGGCAGGAAGCGCCGGGCAGGGTTTCACCGTCGTTGCCGGCGAGATCAGGAGCCTTGCCGAAAACTCGAAGCAGACCGCGAACGAAATACAGAAAGTGACCAGGCTCGTACTCGACTCGGTGCAAGCCCTTTCGGAGAGCGCCGAGGAAGTCCTGGCGTTCCTGGAAGAGAAGGTCGTAAAGGACTACGATATGCTCCTTGCCGCCAGTGAACATTACAACGACGACGCACGGCTTATCAGCGAGATGGTGACCAACCTCAGCGCCACCACGCAGCAGCTTTATGCGTCGATACAGACCATGGCCCAGGCGATCGGCGACGTTGCGAAAGCATCGGAAGAGGGCGCCATGGAGACCGGCGACCTGGCACGTGAAGCAGGTGAAGTAGTCAGAAGGACCAACGATGTGCTGGAAAAGACCAACACCGTCAACGAAAGCGCCAACAGGCTGCTGGAGCTTGTATCGGTATTCAGGGTATAAGCTTTATGTAAGCTTTCGGGTATGAGCCTTCGGGTATAACTTTTGTAAGCTTTTGGGAACATGGTTTTTGGAGTATTATTTCCCGGGAAATATTGGTTTCGCAGAGTATTTGCTTTGGGGAACTGCAGAAAATCTCATGCAGTTCCCCGTTTTAATGCGGTATACTTGCCTGTGCTTATACAATCCCGTTTTTATCTCACAAAAAACACATGCCCCTTCTGCAGGATCACTGCCCAGCATGAATCCAGTAAGGATATATCAGCCTGTTTCACCCGAACCTCTCCATGGCTGCCTTGAATATTCAACTTTCTGCTCAGGATCAACCTCGCCGTTCCATACATACGCCAGTACTTTCATCGGGCCTTCCACAGTTTCGGCGGT